>NZ_JBFUBY010000003.1:0-37093 GCF_056405515.1 Polaromonas sp. P1_G2 | reverse complement strand
CTCACCACCTCCCGGGTATCCGAGGGGTTGGTGCTGGTGCCTGTTGTTGTGCCGGTTTCCCAGCGCCCGTTGATGTAATGCCGGGCGCTTTGCTGCAGCTCGCCGAATTTCATGAAAGCCTCGTTTTTTGTCACGCTGCAGTCTATGATTCATTTTGATATCGATCTAATCGTTTTTTTGACAAAATAGATATCGTTCTACGCATTCTGGAAAACCCGATGAGTACTTATAACCACTGGTTCATACGCGCGCGGCTCAAAACCCGGCAATTGCTGCTGCTGGTGGCGCTCGCCGAAGAAGGCAACATCCACCGCGCGGCGCAGGTCCTCAGCATGACGCAGCCGGCCGCGTCCAAGCTGCTCAAGGACCTGGAAGACGTCCTGGAGGTCCCGCTGTTCGAGCGCCTTCCGCGCGGCATGCGGCCGACCTGGTATGGCGAGACCATGATCCGCCACGCGCGCATGGCGCTGGCCAGCCTGAACCAGGCGCACGACGAGCTCACGGCGCTCAAAACCGGGCACTTCGGCCATGTGGGCATAGGCGCGATCACCTCGCCGGGGCTGGCCCTGCTGCCCTCCGCGGTCGCCGTGGTCAAACAGGAGCACCCGAGCCTGCGCATCTCCCTGGACATCGAAACCAGCCCGGTCCTGCTGGAGCGGCTGGAGCAGGGCAGGCTCGACATCCTGGTGGCACGCCTGTTCGCCGAGCACGACAAGACGAACCTGCGCTACGAGCCCCTGGTCGAAGAGCCGGTCTGCGCCATGGCAAGGCCGGGGCATCCCTTGCTGGGCGTGTCGGGCCTCACCCTGCGCGACGTGGTGGCGGCCGCCTGGATCGTGCCGCCCGCGGGCAGCGTGCTGCGGCACCGGTTCGAGCTGATGTTCCAGGAAGACGGGCTGGCGCCGCCGATCAACGTGGTCGAGTCCTCAGCGCTGCTTTTCATCACGCGCATGCTGCAGCAAAGCGACATGGTGGCCGTGGTCGCGGCCGACGTTGCGCGGTATTACGCCGCGCACGGCCTCGTCTCGGTGCTGCCGCTGGACATGCCCTGCCACATGGACGCCTTCGGCATCATCACCCGCACCGACCGGCTGCCTTCGCCCGCCGCCAAGGTCATGATGAAGGCCCTGAAAACGGCGAGCTTCACACTCTACGGGCGCAAGCTCGAAGCGGATTAGGGCACAAAGTCAGACCCAGCCGGCATCCACCTTGAACTCCTGCGCTGTGCACATGGCGGCGTCATCGGAGGCGAGGAACAGCACCATGCGGGCGATGTCGTGGGGCAGCAGTTTGTCGGGCAGGCACTGGTTGCGCTCGAGCTCCTTCTCGCCTTCGGCATTCAGCCAGAGCTCGATCTGCCGCTCGGTCATGACCCAGCCCGGCGAGACGGTGTTGATGCGGATGCGGTCGCGGCCCAGTGTTTTCGCCAGCCCGCGCGTCAGGCCGTTCACCGAAGACTTGGCGATGGCGTAGCACGGGTAGCCCGTGCCCTTGCCCTGCCAGCCGGTGGAACCCAGATTGATGATGGAGCCGGCGCCCAGCCGCTGCATGCCCGGCACCACCGACTGGATCGCAAAAAAAGCCGGCCGCTCGTTGATCGCGATGCGGTCGTCATAGTAGGCGGGGGTCACGGACTCCAGGCTGTGGCGGTCATCGCTGGCAACGTTGTTGACCAGCACCGAGAAATCGCCCAGTGCGCCCGCCGCCTCGGCGATGGCAGCCTGCAGCGCGCCCACGTCCCGCACGTCGCAAGCGCGCCACCACGGGCGGGTGTGCCCGGCATCCGCGAGTTGCTGCGCCAGCGCTTCGCTGGCCTCCTTGGCGACATCAATAAAGGCAACGCGCGCGCCCTGTTGCGCAAACGCGGTCACGATGGCTGCGCCTATGCCGCTTCCTCCGCCGGTGACAAACACCGAGCGCTGGTTCAGGCTGGGAAAAACGGACAGGGTGCCGGCGGCGGGAGCGGTGCGCACGGGAAGGGAGCTGGAAATGTTTGACATTGCAATTTATGTATCAATGAATTTATAAATAATAAGTTTTCAACATCACTATGCATTGATATTATCCATCGCGTCAAGAAAAAAGGCTGCGGTCTCAACGCCGGCCCGCAACAACAGGGGACATCAGTGACATCGATTCTGGACATGCCCACGACCCTGGCGGTGCCCGACAGGGCGCATTGCGTTCATCCGGCCGGGGCCCTGCTCGGTGAAGGCACGCTGTGGTCGCCGCGCGAGCAGTCCCTGTACTGGGTGGACATCCTTGGGCGCCGCCTGCACCGCTTCCGCCCGGCCACCGGTGCGCGCAGCAGCTGGTCTTTTGACGAGGAAATTTCCGCGCTGGCTGAACGGGCTTATGCGCCCGGCCTGATCGTGACCCTGCGGCGCGGCTTCGCGCTGTTCGACCCCGCGTCGGACACCGCGCCGACCTACCTGCACCAGCCCGAAGCCAACTTGCCGGGCAATCGCTTCAATGACGGCAAGTGTGATGCACAAGGCAGTTTCTGGGCGGGGACCATGGACTTTGATTGCGTGGCCCCGACCGGCGCGCTGTATCGCTACGACCCCGACGGCCGATGCACGCGCCATGATGAAGGTTTTGCGGTGACCAACGGCCCCACCTGGTCCATCGACGCGCGCACCCTGTATTTCAACGACACCGTCAACGGCCGCATCTATGCTTATGACTTCGATACCGGCGCCGGCAGCTTGTCGAACAAGCGTCTCTGGCTGGCTTTTGCGCCGGGTGACGGCGTGCCCGACGGCATGACCACCGATGCCGCGGGCCGCCTGTGGATTGCCCACTGGGGCGGCGCCTGCGTCAGTTGCCATGACCCGGTCACCGCGCAAGAGCTGTGCCGCGTGCCGCTGCCGACCAGCCATGTGACCAACTGCGCCTTTGGCGGGCCGGACATGCGCACGCTTTTTATCAGCACCGCCCGGACCGGGCTCACGCCGGAACAGCTCGCCGACCAGCCGCTGGCCGGCGGCCTGTTCGCGGTGGCCATGGAAAGCCCGGGCCTGCCCGCCGGTTTGTTCGGCGGCTGATGGCATGGACGACGGCACCATGGACTACCCCCAACCGTGAAAGATCGCCATGACTGATTCCGCGCATCCCGTTGCCTGGCTGCGCCACGCCGGCCAGCGCCTGGGGCTGCTGCCCTCGCTGGGCGGCAGCGTGGCAGCCTGGCAACTTGACCGTCCGCAAGGGCCGCTGGACCTCTGGCGGCCCTGGGACGGCAAGACAGAAGACCTCTACCAGACCGCTTCATTTGCCATGGTGCCGTGGTCCAACCGCATCAGTAGCGGCGGCTTCACGCACGCGGGGCGGTTTCACGCGATGCGGCCCAACCGAAAGGGGGAACCCTATCCCATCCATGGCGACGGCTGGCTGCAACCCTGGCAGCTTTCGCAGCCGGCCGCCGACACACTGGTGATGACGCTGGTGTCGTATGGCTTCGACGGCAACCCGTATGACTATGAAGCCGTGCAGACTTTCCGGCTGGTAGACGGCGGGCTGGACCAGCGGGTGCAGGTGCGCCACCTGGGCGTCACGCCGCTGCCCTACGGCCTGGGCGTCCATCCCTGGTTCCCCCGCACCCCACAAACGCGGATTAGCGCGCCCGTGCAAGGTGTTTGGCTCTGCGGCGACGATCCGCTGCCGATTGGGCACACGACGGACTTTCCGGCCGGCTGGAACCTGAATGAAGGCGCGCCGGCCAACGGCCCGCTCATCGACAACGGCTACACCGGCTGGGGCGGCGAAGCCCGCATCACCTGGCCTGAACTGGGCCTGCAGCTCACGGCCCGCATGCCGGACTTCGAGGAAGACGGCGGCGCGGCGCAGCACTTTTGCCTGGTCTACCGGCCGCCGCAAGGGCCTGCGTTTTGTTTTGAGCCGATCACGCAGCCCATCGATGCCTTCCACCTGCCGGGGCAACCCGGCCTGCGTGTGCTGGGGCCGGGGGAGCAGCTTTCGCTCAACATCCAGTGGCGTATCGAAGGCGCGGCCGCGCAGGGCTGAAGCGAGACAGGTTTAGACCGTGAGCAGGTTCTAAACCTGGCCTGTCAGGCGGCGGGCGGCTTCAAGTACCGGCTTGACATGGGTTTCGCTGTAACGATTGGCGGGCATGGTCAGCGTCACCGCACCCGCCAGTATGCCGTCGGCCCTGAACACCGGCGCTGAAATTCCGGCCACCTCGGCCAGCCGGTCGCCAACAGCCGTGTAGTAACCCTGTTCGCGGATCCTGGCGTAAAGCTGATGGTCTTTTCGCGCGGCGGCTCTTGCCCTGTCGGTGTCGAACGCGATCAGGATGCGGGCACCCGTACCGCGATCAGCGGGCAAAAGGTCACCGGCCCGGATGTGGTCGCGGATCGGCTGCGGCGAGTCCACGCGATACAGGCACAGGCGGGCCTCGCCCTGGCGCACGTGGTAGGCCGCGCTCTCGCCGGTGGCCGCGACCAGCTCGCGCAGCACCGGCAGCACCACGCGATCCAGCGAAAACGAGGCGGCGTACACCGCGTTGAGGCGCGCCACCTCATTGCCCAGCCCGTAGCTGCCGTCGTCCAGGCGCTGCACCAGGCGCGCGTGCTCAAGCGAGGCCAGCAGGCGCAGCACCGTGCTTTTGTACAGCTGCGTGCGGATCGCAAGTTCCGCCAGGCTCAGGGAGGTGTCGCCCGCGCGGAAAGCCGAAAGCAGGGTCAGGGCGCGGTCCACCGCGGCCGCGCCGCCGGGCGCCGCATGGCTGTCGGCGAGGGATTCGATCTGGGCTTTGCGGGGCATGGCCACCTTTCAAGGCTTGCGCGCCGCGCGGCTTGACAAGCCGGCGGTTAACGCGGAACATTTCACAAGAAAGAACTACATTCTATCTTACAGAACATTGAACATGAACACAAGCCCAGCCCACTTTACCCGCCCGGACGTGCTGGTCAGCGAAGTCGGCCCGCGCGACGGCCTGCAGTCGGTCAAAACCGTCATGCCGACGGACGACAAACTTCGCTGGATCACAGCCCTTTACGACGCCGGCCTGCGCGAAATCGAGGTCGCATCGTTCGTGCCGGCCAGATTGCTGCCGCAGATGGCCGACGCGGCCGAGGTGGTGCGGCACGCCCTCACCTTGCCGGGCCTCACGGTCATGGCGCTGGTGCCCAACCTTCGCGGCGCGCAGGCGGCTCTGGCGGCCGGCGTGCACAAGCTGACGCTGCCGGTGTCGGCCAGCGCCGCGCATTCGCTGGCCAATGTGCGAAAGACGCGCGAAGAGATGGTCGAGGAAGTGCGCGCCATTGCGGCGCTGCGCCGCGACACCGCGCCCCAGGTGAAAGTCGAGGCCGGCATTTCCACCGCCTTCGGCTGCACCTTGCAGGGCGAAGTCGCGGAGGATGACGTGATCCGCCTGGCCGCGCAGTGCATTGCCGCGGGCGCCGACGAATCAGGCCTGTCGGACACCACGGGTTATGCCAACCCGGCGCAGGTCAGGCGCCTCTTCAGGCGGCTGCGCGCCGAGATCGGCGAACACGCCGGCGCGGCGCATCTGCACAACACGCGCGGCCTGGGCCTGGCCAACTGCCTGGCCGCCTACGAAGAAGGCGTGCGCACCTTCGATGCCTCGCTGGGCGGCCTGGGCGGCTGCCCCTATGCGCCGGGCGCGTCGGGCAACGTGGTCACCGAAGACCTGGTCTTCATGTTCGAGGCCATGGGTGTTTCGACCGGCGTGGACCTGGGCCGGCTGATGGCCGCGCGTGAGCCGCTGCGGGCCGGGCTGCCGGGCGAGGCGATTTACGGCATGACGCCCGAGGCGGGTTTGCCCAAAGGTTTTGTACAGGGAGGTACGCATGCCTGAAGCCGATTCCACAGCCAGGCCACTGCCCTATGCGGGCCTGCGCGTCGTCGAGTTCACCCACATGGTCATGGGGCCGACCTGCGGCATGCTGCTGGCCGACCTGGGCGCGGAGGTCATCAAGGTCGAGCCGATTACCGGGGACAACACCCGCAAGCTGATCGGTTCGGGCGCGGGGTTTTTCCCCATGTTCAATCGCAACAAAAAAAGCATCGCCGTCGACCTCCAAAAACCCGAGGGTCGCGAGCTGGTGCTCAAGCTCATCGCCACGGCCGACGTGGTCAGCGAAAACTTCAAGCCCGGCACCATGAAGAAGCTGGGCCTGGACTACGCCAGCCTGTCGCAGCTCAACGAGCGCTTGATTTACGTGAGCCACAAGGGTTTCCTGCCCGGCCCTTACGACCACCGCACGGCACTCGACGAAGTCGTGCAGATGATGGGCGGCCTGGCCCATATGACGGGCCGCGCCGGCGACCCGCTGCGCGCCGGCAGCAGCGTCAACGACATCATGGGCGGCATGTTCGGGGCCATAGGCGCCATGGCCGCGCTAGCCGCGCGCGAGAAAACGGGGAAGGGCCAGGAAGTGCAGTCCGCGCTGTTTGAAAACAACGTTTTCCTGGTGGCACAGCACATGATGCAGTTCGCCGTGACCGGCCAGCCTGCCGCGCCCATGCCCAGCCGCATTTCGGCCTGGGCGGTTTACGACGTCTTCACGGTCCGGGACGGCGAGCAGATTTTCCTGGCCATCGTGAGCGACACGCAGTGGGCGGTTTTCTGCGAAGCCTTCGGCCTGCAGGAGCTACGCGCCGACCCGCGGCTGCACAGCAACAACGACCGCGTGCGCGCGCGCGACTGGCTGATGCCGCTGCTGCGCTCGCACCTGGCCGGGCACAGCGCCGCCGAACTGGGTGCCGTGTTTGAAATGCATGCGCTGCCCTTCGCGCCCATCACCCGGCCGCAAGACCTGTTCGAGGATCCGCACCTCAAGGCCACCGGCGGGCTGGCGCCCATCACCCTGTGCGACGGCGAGCGCGCGGGACAGGTGACGTCCACCGTGCTGCTGCCGCTCACGCTGGGCGGCGAGCGGCCCGGCGTGCGCATGAACCCGCCCCGGCTCGGTGAGCACACGCAGGAACTGCTGCGGGAACTCGGTTATGCCGAAGAGGCCATCGCGGCCTTCCAGGCTGCGGGAATTACGCGCTGAGCATTACGACGACACAACACCAACGGAGACAAGCATGAAGCAGAACCTGAAACACCTTTTGATCGCGGCGGGCCTGGGCCTGGGCCAACTCACAGGCTGGGCACAAAGCGCATGGCCGGAAAAGCCGGTGCGCATCATCGTGCCCTATGCGCCCGGCGGCACCACCGACTACGCGGCACGGCAAATCGCGCAAAAACTCACCGAGCAGACCAGGCAATCGTTTTACGTCGAGAACAAGGCTGGTGCCAGCGGCACCATAGGCACGGACCTGGTGGCCAAGGCCGCGCCCGACGGCTACACCCTGCTGACCAACGACACCACCTACGCCATGCTGCCCTCGCTGTTCAGCAAGCTGCCCTGGGACCATGCCAACGGCCTGGTGCCGGTGACAACCATCGCACAGACACCCGTGGTGCTGGTGGTGGGGGTCAACTCGCCCTACAAGACGCTGGCCGAGCTGCTGGCTTTCGCGCAGAAAAATCCGGGCAAGCTCAATTTCGGCTCGGGCGGCCCCGGCAGCTCCACTCACCTGTCGGCAGAACTGCTGAAGAAGGAAGGAAAATTCTTCATGACGCACATTCCTTACAAGGGTGCCGGCGAGGCCATGCTGGGCGTGGTGTCGGGCCAGGTCGATGTGCTGGTGACCGCCAGCCCCACGGCGATCCCGCAGGTCAAGGGCGGCAAGCTGCGCGCGCTGGCCATCACCGGCGACAAGCGCCTGCCCAGCCTGCCCGACGTGCCCACCTTCAAGGAAGCGGGCCTGCGCGGCTACACGGTCACCAATTGGTTCGGCCTGGTGGCGCCCAAGGGCACGCCGCCCGAAGTGGTCAACAAGCTGCAGGCGGAAGTCAAAAAAGCGCTGGCCGATCCGGCCCTGCGCGAGCGCCTGACACAGCAGGGCGCGCAGCCCGGCGGCATCTCGCCGGCCGACTTTGCCGGCTTCATCAAGCAGGAAACCATGATCTGGGGCGCGGTGGCCAGGCTGGCCGGCGTGAAACCCGAGTAAGAGTCGCAACATGTGGAACCTCTCGTTCACGCCGCCGCAAATCATTGAAGCCCGGGTGCTGACCCGCCTGCCGGACAGCATGCGCCAGCCCCGGCCCACGGCCTGGGTGGATGCCAACAAACCCGGCCACGTCATGGACAGCTTCCTCGAAGGCCCGGCCTTCGACCGCGCCGGCAACCTTTACCTCACCGACATTCCTTACGGCCGCATCTTCCGCGTCAGCCCCGACCTGCAATGGACACAGGTCGCGCAGTACGAGGGCTGGCCCAACGGCCTGGCCGTGCACAAGGATGGCAGTGTCTGGATCGCCGACTACCAGCGCGGCATCCTCAAGCTGGACCCGGCCTCGGGGCGTGTGGACACGCTGCTGGGCCACCGCAACAGTGAAGCCTTCAAGGGCGTGAACGACCTCACCTTCGACGCCGAGGGCCAGTGCTATTTCACCGACCAGGGGCAGACCGGCCTGCACGACGCCACGGGCCGCGTCTACCGGCTGCGCGAAAACGGCCAGCTCGACCTGCTGCTTGGCAATGCGCCCAGCCCCAACGGCATCGCGCTGAGCGCCGACGGCAAGGTGTTGTTCGTCGCCGTGACGCGCGGCAATGCGGTGTGGCGAGCGCCGCTGTTGCCCGACGGCTCCATTTCCAAGATGGGCGCCTTCCAGACCTTCTTCGGCGCCAGCGGCCCCGATGGCATGGCGATGGACGTGGAGGGCCGGTTGGTCGTCGCGCATGCCAGCCTGGGCGGCGCTTTTGTGCTCAATGCGCGCGGCGAGCTGACCCATTTCGTACGCAGCCCCGTGGGCGCGACCATTACCAATGTCGCCTTCCGGCCGGGCACGCGCGAGCTGCTCATGACCGAATCGCAGACCGGTAGCGTGCTGATGGCGGAGCTGCCCGCGCAAGGCCAAGCCTTGTATTCGCACGGCGCATCAAAATAGGCGACGGAATAAGCAGGGATTCTCTGTTGATTACTGACATTCATGCGCATAATGAACATGCATGGACAAACTCAAGCAGCTGGAATCCTTTGTCTCGGTGGTGGCGCGCGGCAGCCTGACGGCGGCAGCCAAATCCGAGGGCGTGGCGCCCGCCATCATGGGCCGCCGGCTGGACGCGCTGGAAGAACGCCTGGGCGTGAAGCTGCTGGTGCGCACCACGCGGCGCATCGCACTCACGCATGAGGGCAGCGCCTTCCTCGAGGATTGCCAGCGCCTGCTGGCCGACCTGGCCAACGCCGAAGCCAGCGTGTCGGCCGGCGGCGTCAAGGCCAGCGGCCATTTGCGCGTCACGGCGCCGGCGGGGTTCGGGCGGCGCCACGTCGCGCCGCTGGTGACCCGCTTCCGCGAGCAGCATGCCGACGTCACCATCTCGCTGAACCTCAGCGACCGCGTGGTGGACCTGGCGGGTGAGGGCTTTGACTGCGCGGTGCGCGTGGGCGACCTGCCCGACTCCTCATTGGTCAGCGTGCGCATGGCCGACAACCGGCGTCTGTGCGTGGCCACGCCGCGCTACCTGAAAACTCACGGCACGCCGCAACACCCCAGCGAACTGGCGCGCTTTGACTGCCTCACGCTGTCCAGCGACGCCTCGCAGACACGGGGCTGGGCCTTCCAGGTGGGCGGCGAGCTGGTGCACCTCAAACCGGGCGGGCCGCTCGATTGCTCCGACGGCCAGGTCCTGCACGACTGGTGCCTGGCCGACTGCGGCATCGCCTGGCGCAGCACCTGGGAGGTCGAATCGGAAATCGCCGCCGGCCGGCTGACGGCGGTGCTGGAAGACTTCGCCGCGCCGCCCAACGGCATTTACGCGGTGTTCCCGCAGCGCAAACATTTGCCGCTGCGGGTGCGCCTGTGGGTAGACTTCCTGAAGCACCACTACAGCCAGGCGGAGTTCTGGCGCACCCCGGCAGCCCCCGTTGCCCCCAAAGCCTGACCATCCCAAACCCACGAGACTGAAAAAGGATCTTCCGATGACTCTCGAATCCCTGTTGGCCTATGCCCACCTGCTGGCCATCCTCACCATGGTGGTTTTTCTCGCGAGCGAAGCGGCGCTGTGCCGCGTCGAATGGCTGAACGCAGCCGTGGTCGAGCGGCTCGGCAAGATCGACATGGTGTWCGGCATCTCAGCGGGCCTGGTCCTGCTGACCGGCCTGGCGCGCGTGTTCCTGGGCAGCAAGGGCGCGGCCTGGTATGCCCACAACCCCCTGCTCTATTTGAAGCTGGCGATGTTCCTGGTGATAGGCCTGGTCTCGATCAAGCCGACCCTGATGTTTGTGCGCTGGCGGCGCGCCCTGCGCGCCAGCGGCGCCCTGCCCGACGCGCCGGAGATCAAGAAAGCGCGCCGGCTGGTGATGGTGCAGGCGCACATCCTGCCGTTTATTCCGCTGGCGGCGGTGTTCCTGGCACGGGGGTTTGGCTAGGAGCCTGGGCGGCCCAGGCTCCTAGGGCCTAAGACAGGAAGGGGACCGCAAAACTGGCCGGCGGTTCTCCGCGCTGGTGTCTTTCCCACATCAATGTGTACGCGGACTCCATGTGGGCACAAAAGCGCTTCGTGTCGAACAGCGGATATTCAGACCGGTTGCGCGATAGCCTGGCACGAATATCGGACAGCAGGTCCGCAGACCTTGCCAGCTTGAGGGCAAAGGCCTCATAGTCCGCCAGGCTTTCAGTGACCAGTTCCGGCAATCCCACCGCATTCAACAAACTGGCGGCCACCCGGCCAGGAAATGTCGTGCCCATACAAGTCAGAACGGGCAGCCCGGCCCACAAGGCATCGCTGGCAGTGGTATGCGCGTTGTAGGGAAGTGTGTCCAGAAACAAATCCGCCAGTTTGTGCCGCGCCAGGTGCTTGTCCAGCTCGACCCGCGGCGCAAAGACCAACCGTTCCGCTGCGACGCCGTGCCGCAATGCCTCGGAGCGCAGGTTCCGCGCGACGGCCGCATTGTCTTCGAGCAACCACAATACGCTACCGCCGACCTTGGTCAGCAGGCGCATCCAGACGTCGAATACATCGGGCGTGATTTTGTAGTTGTTGTTGAAGCAGCAAAAAACAAAACCAGACGCCGGCAAGCCGCATTCCACCCGGGCAGGCGTTGTTTCTGCAATCCGCCGCTGCGCATCGTTGGGCTGGTAACTGTCCGGCAGCCACACGACTTTTTCAGAATAAAAATACTGGTGCTCATCGGGAATAACGCAACGGTCCGCAAGGATGTAATCGATATATTCCACGCCCATGCTTCCGGGAAAGCCCAGGTAATTGACCTGAACAGGTGCAGGCCTGTGGGCCAGAATTCCCGGCCGGCCATCCGTGGTGAATCCCTTCAGGTCAACCGCGACGTCGATCTCCATTTCCCTGAGCAAAGCGGCCGCTTCCCGGTCGCTCTTTGTTCGAACGTCGACAAACCGGTCAAACGAACGCAACAAGCGCTGGCGCATGGCCCCCTGGGAATCAGGGCCAAACGACAGCGCGACGATCTCAAAGCGTTCGTGATCATGAAGTTCAAACAGTTCGGCCATCAAATAAGCGGTGGCATGGTCATGAAAATCCGCAGAAAGATACGCCACCCGAATCCTGTCATGCGCATAGCGCTCACCGTTCCACAAGGGCCTGTCCGAGGGCGGGCACGCCTCGGCGGCGTGTGTCCGCGCGCACTGCAACAGTGCGGCCGCCGACTGTGTCGCCGCCAGAAATGTGAATGGCTCGATCGCTTTTCTCCCCTTCATGACCGCAGTATTCAATCGCTCCAGGTCCAACTCATACTGCGACCAGTCACACGAGTACCTTTTTGAATAAAACAATGCGCCAAGGGCATAGGGATATTCCGGCTCAATGTCGATCAGCCGCGAAAAGGCACGCGCAGCCTCATGGTGGCGGCGCAAGCACCCCAGCATTTCACCGAGGTTACCCAAGGCCTTCGCATGCCGCGGCTCCAAGGCCAATGCCAGCTGAAAGGACGCCAACGCGTCTTCATGCCGGTCCAGCCCTCCAAGCGCAATGCCGCGGTTGTTGAATGCCTCCGCGGAGTTCGGGTCCAGGGCGACCAGCTTGTCATAACTCGCCAACGCATCCTCAAACCTGTTGGACCTGCGGAACACTTCTCCCAGCCGGCCATGAACCTGCGCATGATCCGGTTGAAGCTTCAACGCTGCCTGAAAACAATGAATGGCCCGCTCC
The DNA here is from genome assembly GCF_056405515.1 of Polaromonas sp. P1_G2. Taxonomy (NCBI): domain Bacteria; kingdom Pseudomonadati; phylum Pseudomonadota; class Betaproteobacteria; order Burkholderiales; family Comamonadaceae; genus Polaromonas; species Polaromonas sp. P1_G2. The sequence continues at coordinate 24,872 of NZ_JBFUBY010000003.1, read as the reverse complement.
AGATCGTTCTCGTACGCATACAGGCTGCCGAGCTGCGCGTGAAGATCCATCATCTCCGGGTAGGCGGCAATTCCCTTGAGGACAATTTCCCTGGCGCGCCCGATTTGCCCGCTTTCCACCAGCATCTGGCACAAATCGCCATACACAAGCTCGAAGTCCCGCTTGAGGTCGAGCACCCGAATGAAGTTTTCTATGGCGATCTCTGGTTTGCCCTGCCTTTTGGCCATCAAACCGAGAAAATAAAAAGCGTCAGCCTGTCCCGGTTTGATGTCCAGGCTCCGCTGGAGCGCATGTTCCGCTTCTTGGTAACGCTGTTGTTCACTGAGGGCGAACCCAAGATTGAGGCAGGCATCAGCGTCCTGCGGGTTGAGGGCAATGGCCTCACGGTAACTGCTTGTGGCCTCGTCCAGCTTGCCTTCAGCGAGAAGGGCATTTCCGCGGCGCCTGAGGATATCGCCCGGCGGTGTTTGGTCGATTGCCGTCGATGTGCCGTGCGCACCTTCCAGCGCTTTAACGGGGCTCGCCTGCGTCCCTGCATTGAGGACGGCTTTCCTCAACCAATTGAACACCCCCATACGCTTCCTATTTGTGACCAGGGACTCACACTGTATCGTGCGCAGTGCGCCTCACCTTTTAAAGCAGGCCGCGCACCAGCCAGAAGGCCGTGCCCCACATCATCAGCGCGACCAGCAAATCCATGGCGCGCCACACCACCGGTGAATTGAGCCGGCGCYCCACGCACCACAAGGCAACACCCAGGCCGGTGAACCACAGCAGCGAACCGGTGATGGCGCCCAGGCCGAAGACCGCATTGTCGGGCTGCGCATAGGCTAGCGAGGCCGTGCCTATCACCACCGCCGTATCCAGCCAGGCATGGGGATTGAGCCAGGAGAGCGCGAGCGCCAGGCCGATGGCCTTGCGGCGCGAGATGGCCTGGTCGGCGAGCGGCGCGCCGTCGGCCGCCTGCGGCGCCGGCTGCAAAAAGCGCCGCATCGCCTGCGCGCCATAAACCATCAGCACCAGCGCGCCCGCGCCCGTCATCGCGCCCAGCAGTTTGTCGGACAGGCCGCCCAGTTGCGCCAACCCCATCACGCCCAGGCCGATTAACGCCACGTCGGTCAGCACGCAGACGGCGACCGTGAGCCACAGGTGCTGGCGCAACAGGCCCATGCGTATCACGTGGGCGTTTTGCGGGCCTATGGCCATGATCAGCGAAAGGCTCAGGACCATGCCGGTCAGGAAAGCGGGGGCGGCAAGGGGGTTCATGGCGGTTCTTTGAATAGATGTCGGTTCTGTACGCAGTGTCCCGTAAAGCCGATAATGCTTAAACAAAGTTAACTAAAACTAGCTTTGATCAATTAATACTTGATTAATCAAATATGCTCGACGCCCGACAACTGGACGCCCTGGCCGCCGTGATCGAACACGGCAGCTTCGGCGATGCCGCCAAAGCCCTGAGCCTGACCCTGGCCGCCGTGTCCCTGCGCATCAAATCGCTGGAAAACGCGCTGGGCCAGCGCCTGCTGGTGCGGGGCAAGCAGGTGCGCGCCACGCCGGCCGGCCAGGCCTTGCTCGGCCATGTGCGGCAGCTGCGGCTGATGGAGTCTGATTTGCTGGCGGGCCTGCAGGGCGGTGGCAAGGCCGGGCGCCTGCAAAGCCTCAGCGTGGCGGTGAATGCGGATTCCCTGAGCAGCTGGTTTTTACCGGGCGTTGCACCGGTGCTGCATGGGCATGGCCTGTTGCTGGACGTGGTAGTGGACGACCAGGACCACACCCACGATGCGCTCAAAAGCGGCGACGTCACCGGCTGCGTGACCACGCTGGCCCAGGCCATGCGCGGCTGCGTGGCCGAACCGTTGGGCGTGATGCGCTACCGCTGCATGGCCTCGCCGGCGCTGGTCGCGCAGTGGAGCGAGCCCGCGGCGGGCGGCCAGGCGGCGGGGCCCAATCGCCTGGCCCACCGCCTGCTGGCCAGCCCGGCCGTGATCTTCAACCGCAAGGACGCGCTGCAGGACGCCTTTCTGGCCCAACATTTCAAATTGAAGGATGCGCTCTACCCGCGCCACTTCGTGCCGGCCGTCGATGCCTTCGAGCTCGCGCTGGAACTCGGCATGGGCTGGGGCATGGTGCCCGACATCCTGCTGGCGGCGCGCACCCACCGCCCGCCGCTGCAGGAAGTGTTGCCGGGCTGCGCGGTCGACGTGCGGCTGTACTGGCAGCACTGGGCACGCGAGCCGCTGGCGGCGCAGCGGCTGACGCAGGCCGTCAAGCAGGCGGCGAAGCAGCAGTTGCTGCAGGATTGACGCGGGCAAAAAAAACAGCCTGCCGGGTCGTCCCTGGCAGGCTGCCGTGCTGAAACTGGGCTGGTTTACTTGCTCAGGCACTCTTTCATGAAGGCCTTGCGCTCGTCGCCTTTTTTGCCCTTGGCGTCGGCGTTGCAGGTTTTCATCTTGGTTTGCTGGGTGGGTGCCGCGGCCTTGGCGCTCAGGCATTCCTTCATGAAGGCCTTGCGCTCATCGCCCTTCTTGCCCTCGGCGTCCTTGTTGCAGGTGCCCATCTTGGTCTGCTGCGCGGTCTTGGCGGGAGCGTCCGCGGCATGCGCCACCGGAGACAGGATGGCGGCGGCGGCAAATGCGAAGGCGGTCAGGGATAACAGCTTTTTCATGATGGCTCCATGGGTTGGGAATCGGGATTGAGTTCCGGCTGGAATTCCAACACATAACGCCGGGCCGGGCAAATTCGATGACCGGGTATCTGCGGGCCCCGGACGGCGCATGGCTTAACCGTAAAATCAGCCGATGCTCTCGATTAAAAAAGACCTGCTCACGGCCCTGGCCGCGGGCCTGGAAGAACTTTCCCCCGGCGCGGGCGACAAGGCCGCGTTTGAATCCCCCAAGGTGGCGGCCCACGGCGACCTCGCCTGCACGGCCGCCATGCAGCTGGCCAAGCCGCTCAAACTGAATCCGCGCCAGGTCGCCGAAAGCCTGCGCGGCATTTTGCTCAAGGCCCCGGCTTTCGAGCGCTGGGTGGACGCCATCGAGATCGCCGGCCCCGGCTTCATCAACATCCGCCTCAAGCCCGCCGCCAAGCAGGAAACCGTGCGCGAGGTGCTGCAGGCCGGCGCCACCTACGGCACGCAAGCCGAGGGCAGCGGGCGGCGCATGATCGTCGAGTTCGTCTCGGCCAACCCGACCGGCCCTCTGCATGTAGGCCACGGCCGGCAGGCCGCGCTGGGCGATGCGATCTGCAACCTCTTCGCCACCCAGGGCGCGCAGGTGTGGCGCGAGTTCTATTACAACGACGCGGGCGTGCAGATTCAGACCCTGGCGGCCAGTACCCAGGCGCGCGCCAAGGGCCTCAAGCCCGACGACGCCGGCTGGCCCGAATCGGCCTACAACGGCGACTACATCGCCGACATCGCGGCCGACTTCCTGGCGAAAAAGACGGTCAGCTCGGACGACCGCGAATTCACCGCCTCGGGCGACGTGGAAGACATGGACTCGATACGCCAGTTCGCCGTGGCCTACCTGCGCCACGAGCAAGACCTGGACCTCAAGGCCTTCTCGGTGAAGTTCGACAACTATTACCTCGAGTCCAGCCTGTACAGCTCGGGCCGCGTCGACGCCACTGTGGCCAAACTCAAAGACGCCGGCAAGACCTATGAGCAGGACGGCGCGCTGTGGCTGAAGTCGACCGACTACGGCGACGACAAAGACCGCGTGATGAAAAAGAGCGACGGCAGCTATACCTACTTCGTGCCCGACGTGGCCTACCACCTGGCCAAATGGGAGCGCGGCTTCGGCAAGGCGATCAACATCCAGGGCATGGACCACCACGGCACCATCGCCCGCGTGCGCGCCGGGCTGCAGGCCGCCGGCGAGGGCATCCCCCAGGGCTACCCCGACTACGTGCTGCACACCATGGTGCGCGTGATGCGCAACGGCGAAGAGGTCAAAATCTCCAAGCGCGCCGGCAGCTACGTCACCCTGCGCGACCTGATCGAATGGACCAGCGCCGATGCCGTGCGTTTCTTTCTGCTCAGCCGCAAGCCCGACACCGAATACATCTTCGACATCGACCTGGCGCTCGCCAAGAACAACGAGAACCCGGTGTACTACGTGCAGTACGCGCACGCGCGCATCTGCTCCATCCTGACCACCTGGGCCGGCCAGGGCGGCGACGAAGCCAGCCTGAAGTCTGCTGACCTGTCGGCGCTGGACAGCCCGCAGGCCCAGGCGCTGATGCTGCTGCTGGCCAAATACCCCGAGATGCTGGCCAACGCCGCAGCCGGCCTGGCGCCGCACGACGTGGCGTTTTACCTGCGCGAGCTGGCCGCGAACTACCACAGCTATTACGATGCCGAACGCATCCTGGTCGATGACGAGGCCGTCAAGCGCGCCCGGCTGGCACTGGTCGCGGCGACCGCGCAGGTGTTGCACAATGGCCTCGCGGTGCTGGGCGTGAGCGCCCCGCGCAAGATGTAATGCAAGCATGCCGGTAGCACCCTAATTTTCAGGACAAGACAATGAACGTGGGCAAGGGAATGAACACTCAAAGAGGCGGAACCCTGCTGGGTTTGGTGATTGGCGCCTTGATCGGCCTGGGCGCCGCGCTGGCCGTGGCGGTCTACATCACCAAGGTGCCTGTGCCTTTCATGAACAAAAGCCAGGCACGCAGCCCCGACAGCGATGCCGCGGAAGCCAAGAAGAACAAGGACTGGAACCCGAACGCGCCGCTGGCCGGCAAGAACCAGCCCAAGCCGCCGGCGCCTGCCCAGGGTCCCGCCGAAACGCCCAGCGTCGCCGTTCCCGACCCGTCCGCCAGCCCCAAGGCCGCCGCCTCGGCGCCCGCCAGAACCGCCGCCAAGCCCGCCCCCGCGGCCGATCCACTGGGCGACCTGGCCAAGGCCAAGGTCGAAGGCCTGTCGTCCAGCCCGGGCGTGGACCCTTTCAGCTACTTCATCCAGGCCGGCGCCTTCCGCACGCCCGAAGATGCCGAACAGCAGCGCGCCAAGCTGATGCTGCTGGGCATGCAGGCCAAGGTTACCGAGCGCGAACAGGCCGGCCGCACCGTGTACCGTGTGCGCCTCGGGCCTTTCGACAAAAAGGAAGACGCCGACAAAGCCAAGGAGCGGCTGGACAACAATTCCATCGAAACGGCGCTGGTCCGCGTGCAGCGCTGACGATAAGCTGAACTTTTCACGAGGCGGGTGTACAAACCCCTGTGCCCCGCACCCTGAGGGCCGCCGTCCGGAGGGGCGGCTTACCCACCATTTCTGTCATACCAGGAGAAGAATCTGATGCAACGCCGTGAGTTTTCGTTTACAGCCGCCTCGGCTGCCGTCGCCACCCTGGGCGGCATCGCCCTGCCCACCGTGGCGCAAGCCCAGGCCAAGGCCTTCAAAGAAGGCGCCGATTACCTGGCGCTGGACAAGCCGGCGCCCACCGAAGTCCCCGCCGGCCAGGTGGAGGTGGTCGAGTTCTTCTGGTACAGCTGCCCGCATTGCAATGCCTTTGAGCCTCAGCTCGAAGCCTGGATGAAGCAGGCGCCCAAGGATGTGACCGTGCGGCGCGTGCCGGTGGCCTTCCGCCCCGATTTCGAACCCCAGCAGCGCCTTTTTTACGTGCTGGAGGCCATGGGCAAGGTCGAGGAACTCCACAAAAAGGTGTTTTACGCCATCCACGTGGAAAAACTCGCGCTCGCCAATGCCGACTCGATTACCGCCTGGGCCGAGAAGCAGGGCATCGACAAAGCCAAGTTCGTCGAGATGTACAACTCCTTCACGGTGACCACCAAGGCCCGCAAGGCCACGCAGCTGCAGGACATCTACAAGGTCGACGGCGTGCCGGCGCTGGGCATTGCCGGGCGGTATTACACCTCGGCCACCCTGGCCCAGAGCATGGGCCGCGCCCTGCAGGTCACCGACGCGCTGATCGCGCAGTCGCGCGGCAAAGGCAAATAAGACGCTCCGGGCCCATAGCGGACCGCCGCCCCAAAACCCGCCTCGTTCCAGGCGGGTTTTTTTATGCCCCTAATATTCCCCGTGCAAGCCATTCCCGCGGCTTGCATGGCTACAATGGCCGAACCCCAAAGCAGCAAGATTCGTGCCTTATGAAACACCCCCTTTATTCCCTCATCCTGCCGGCCGCTTTGGCGCTGGGGGCGGCGTTTCCGGCCTGGGCTGAAAAAGCCGACCGGGACAAGCCCATGAACGCGGAGGCCGACGCCCTGCGCTATGACGACCTCAAGCAGACCAGCGTGTTCACCGGCAACGTGGTGATCACCAAAGGCACGACCATCGTGCGCGGCGCKCGCGTCGACGTCATGCAGGACCCCGAAGGCTATCAGCAGGCGGTGTCCATCGCGGCGCCCGGCAAGCTGGCCTTCTACCGCAAAAAACGCGACGGCGTGGACGAATACATCGAAGGCGAAGGCGAGCGCATTGAATACGACAGCCGCGCCGACCTCGTCAAATTCATCAAGCGCGCCGTGGTGCGCCGCTACAACGGCGCCACCCTGGTGGACGAAACCACCGGCGCCGTGATCGTCTACGACAACAACACCGACGTCTTCACCGTGGACGGCGGCGCACAGAACCAGACCGCCGCCAACCCGAGCGGCCGGATACGCGCCATGCTGTCGCCGCGCGCCGCCGCGTCGGCGCCGGCCACCGCTCCCGCGGCCCCGCCCGCCGCCCTGCGCCCCAGCACCACGCTGGGCACTGAAAAGAACTAGAAAGAACCTTTCACAGATGGATGTGGTGACTGACACTTCGGCGGCCCCGGCCGCGACCCCCAGCCGCCTCGTTGCGCAAGGGCTGCAAAAATCCTACGGCAGCCGCAAGGTCGTTCAGGACGTCTCGGTGGCCGTGCAAAAAGGCGAGGTCGTGGGCCTGCTGGGCCCCAACGGCGCCGGCAAGACGACTTCGTTCTACATGATCGTGGGCCTGGTGCGCGCCGACGCGGGCGAGATCTCCATCGACGGCCAGTCGGTCGAGCACATGCCGATTCACCTGCGCGCGCGCCTGGGCCTGAGCTACCTGCCGCAGGAAGCCTCGATCTTTCGCAAGCTCACGGTGGAGGAAAACGTGCGCGCCGTGCTCGAACTGCAGCTGGGCGCGAACGGCAAGCCGCTGGGCCGCGCCGAGATCGAGTCGCGCCTTGACGGCCTGCTGCAGGACCTGCGGGTGGRCCACCTGCGCAATTCGCCGGCCCCGGCGCTGTCGGGCGGCGAGCGCCGCCGCGTCGAGATCGCCCGCGCCCTGGCGACCCAGCCGCGCTTCATCCTGCTCGACGAGCCTTTTGCCGGCATTGACCCGATCGCCGTGATCGAGATCCAGCGCATCATCGGCTTCCTGAAGTCGCGCGGCATCGGCGTGCTGATCACCGACCACAACGTGCGCGAAACGCTGGGCATCTGCGACCACGCCTACATCATCAGCGACGGCCACGTGCTGGCCCAGGGCACGCCCTCCGAGATCGTGAACAACGCCGATGTGCGACGCGTGTACCTCGGTGAACACTTCAAGATGTAGGATGACACTCCCCCTGTTGTCGCTCACTTCGTGTAGCTCCCTCCCCCCCGAGGGGGCGGCGCCTGCGGCCTGGCAAAGCCAGTTCCGCGGCCCCTGCTCGCACTTTTTCTGCGCTTCGATCAAAGCTCCTTGACATGAAGCAGGGCCTCTCGCTCCGCGTCTCGCAGCACCTTGCGCTGACGCCCCAGCTGCAGCAGTCGATACGGCTGCTGCAGCTGTCGACGCTCGAGCTGAGCCAGGAGGTCGAGCAGATGCTCGACGAAAACCCGTTTCTCGAGGTGGCGGAAGAAACCGCCGTGCGCGAAGAGTTCGGCCTGGAGCACCTCAACACGCCGGTCAGCCAGGACAGCCGCGAGTTTGAATCCGCGGCGGATTCGACGGGCGGCGGCGCGGAGGATGCCGGGACTTCGGCCCCCGCCGATGCCGAGGTCAGCGCCGAACCCAAGCTCGAGGAAAGCTGGGAAGGCGACGGCACGGTGGAGACCACGCCCGACGACAGCGAATGGGGCAGCGATGCGCCGGCGCGCAAGAACAACAACGACGAGGGCGACACTGAGGCCTCCGACCTGACGGGCGCCCACGAGTCGCTGCAAGACCATTTGCACCGCCAGTCGTTGGGCCTGCGCCTGTCCGAAGAGGACCGCGCGGCCCTGCATTTCCTGATCGAGTCGCTCAATGACGACGGCTACCTCGAAGACAGCCTGGCCTCGCTCGCGGCGGGCCTGGCCGGGGATGACCTGGAACAGGCCGAGGACCTTGAGCAGCGTTTTGCCATGGCGCTCAAGCTGCTGCACCACATGGAGCCGGCCGGCGTGGGCGCGCGCAACCTGGCCGAATGCCTGGGCCTGCAGTTGCTGGACTGCAAGGACTGCGAAGAGACCCGCGCCGCTATCGCCATGTGCAAGCAGCCCATGGAGCTGCTGGCCAAACGCGACCTGAAGCGCCTGTCGCACCTGTGCGGATTCACCGAAGCCGCCGTCCGGGGCGCGATTGCCGTGATAGGCCGGCTCGACCCCAAACCCGGCCGCCGCTTCGTGAACGTGGAGCGCAACCTGATCGTGCCCGACGTCATCGTCGTGAAGTCGGGCCGGGGTTTCAAGGTCTCGCTCAACGGCGACGTGATGCCGCGCCTGCGCGTGCACGACATCTACGCCAACGCCCTCAAGCAGCACAAGGGCCAGGGCGGCCAGGCGCTACAGCAGCGTCTGCAGGAGGCGCGCTGGTTCATCAAGAACATCCAGCAGCGCTTCGACACCATCCTGCGCGTGAGCAGCGCCATCGTCGAGCGGCAGAAAAACTTCTTCACGCACGGCGAACTCGCCATGCGCCCGCTGGTGCTGCGCGAGATCGCCGACGAACTGGGCCTGCATGAGTCCACGATTTCGCGCGTGACCACCGCCAAGTACATGGGCACGCCCTTCGGCACTTTTGAGCTCAAATACTTCTTCGGCTCCGCGCTGGGCACCGAAACCGGCGGCAACGCTTCCAGCACCGCCGTGCGCGCGCTGATCAAGCAGTTCGTCTCCTCCGAGAGCCTGAAAAAGCCGCTCAGCGACAACCAGATTTCCGAAATGCTCAAGGAGCAGGGCATCGAATGCGCGCGCCGCACCGTGGCCAAGTACCGAGAGGCTTTGCGCATCGCGCCGGCTAATTTACGCAAATCACTGTAAATCCGATTCTCGGGCGCATGGCGGCGTTGCGCGGTGCTCGGAATCCTCATGCACCCAAGTGCATTCCGGTTCCTGCGCTCCGTGCGCCTTGCCCTGCATCCCGATAATCGAATTTCCAGCAGCCCTTTTGAAGAGTCCGACATGAACCAGCTCCAATTGTTTTTACCGTGCGCCGCCGGCGTCGAGGCCTTGCTGGCCACCGAGGTGCAGCGCGTCACCGGCATCCAGGGCAAGGCCTGGCGCGCCGGCGTGCAGTTGCAGGCTTCCTGGCGCGACGCGCTGCAGCTCAACCTGCACAGCCGCCTGGCCCAGCGCGTGCTGATCGAGTTGCAGCACAACCAGTACCGCAGTGAACAAGACCTTTACAACGCCGCCGCCAACGTGGCCTGGGAAATCTGGTTCACGCCCAAGCAGACCTTCAAGGTTGAGATCACCGCCCAGCACAGCCCGCTGCAGAGCCTGAACTTCGCGGCGCTGAAGATCAAGGACGCCATCGCCGACCGCTTCCGCGCCAAGTTCGACGACGTGCGGCCCAGCGTCGATACGCGCTGGCCCGACGTGCGCGTCTATGTGCACCTGACGACGGACACCGTCACGATTTACATCGACACCTCGGGTGAGCCCCTGTTCAAACGCGGCTGGCGCGAAGACAAGGGCGATGCGCCACTGAAAGAAACCCTGGCCGCCGCGATGATCGCCGCCAGCGGCTGGGACCAGCTGTGCAAGGACGGCGTTCCGCTCTACGACCCCTGCTGCGGCTCGGGCACCATCGCCATCGAGGCGGCGCAGATCGCCTGCAACATCGCGCCAGGCATCAACCGCCGTTTCGCCTTCCAGAAATACCTGCCCTTCCAGGGCCATGTGTGGGACGGCCTGCTGGACCAGGCCGAGGCCGCCATCACCGAACCCACGGCGCCGGTGTTCGGCAGCGATGTGTCCTTCCGCATGGTCGATTTCGCCGAACGCAATGCCGAGCGCGCCGGCGTGGCCAATGCGGTGGAATTCCGCGGCGGCGACGCGCTGCAGCGCATGCCACCCGCGCCCTCGGGCGTGATGCTGGTGAACCCGCCCTATGGCGAACGTATCGATGTAGCCGGCGTGGCCGGTATCACCGGTGTGCAGGGCCGCGACCAGCGCCGCCAGCAGAGCCGGGAAGTCCAGCACGACCACCGCAACCAGCCCATCGACGAGTTCGGCCAGCCGCTGAACCAGGACAGCGGTGACACGCGCGAAGAGCCGGCCTTCGAAACCCCGCGCGACCGCTCGGCCAACCCGGGCCGCGAGCAGGCGCAGAACGCCTGGGGCGAGGAAGCGGCCGACTTCTTTCCACAGCTGGCCGCGCACTGGAAGAAAAACTACGCGGGCTGGACGGCCCACGTGCTCACGCCCGACCTCAAGCTCCCCGGCAAGATGCGCCTGAAGGAATCGCGCCGTGTACCCATGTGGAACGGCCCGATCGAATGCCGGCTGTTCCGCTTCGACATGGTGGCCGGCTCGGCGCGCGGCAAGCCCGGGGCCGCGGGTACGGCACGCGAGCCGGCGCCGTGACGGCCGGGGCGCGCCAGCCCATCGTCCTGGACACCAACATCGTCCTCGACGTGTTTGTGTTCAACGATGCGGCGGCGCAGCCGCTCAGGCAGGCGCTGGAAGCCGGCGAGCTCGACTGGCTGGCCACGCAGGCCATGCGCGATGAGCTTGAACGCGTGCTGGCCTACCCGCAGATTGCGCCGCGCCTGGCGTTTTACCAATTGGGCGTGGATGATGTGCTCGCGGCTTTTGACCGCCACGCCCGCCTGCTGGAGGTGGCCGCCAAGGCCAGCGTCACCTGCAGCGATGCCGACGACCAGAAATTCATCGACCTGGCCGTGGCGGCCAAAGCCTTGCTGCTGAGCAAGGATCGGCACGTACTGTCCATGACCAAGCGGCTCGGCAGCCTCGGCGTCAGGGTGCAAAGCGCGATGCGGGCTTAGCGGCGGCAGGCTGCTAGGTGTATTCAGGCCACCGCGACGGCGGCGTCTGACGGCAGGGCGCCATCGGGCCCGGCCGGCGCCTGCATGGCGGCGCCGTTGGCGCGAAAACTGTGCGCGCTGGCCAGCGGCCAGTAGTAGCTGAAGACCGTGTTCTGTTTTTCCAGCGAGCCCAGCAGCGCGCCCGGCTCCACCTGCATGATGAGGTTGCTGAGCAACCGCACCTCGGTGTCGGTCAGGCGCCGCACGATGTGGTGGGCATTGACTTCGCGCGGGTGGCACAGGCCCGCAGCCTGCACCAGCTCCTGCAGCGCATGCAGGGTGCTGCGGTGGAAATTGCGCACGCGCTCGGCCTTGTCGGGCACCACCAGCGCCTGCTGGCGCACCGGATCCTGTGTGGTGACGCCGGTCGGGCATTTGCCGGTGTGGCAGCTTTGCGCCTGGATGCAGCCCAGCGCCATCATGAAGCCGCGCCCGGCGTTGCACCAGTCGGCGCCCAGCGCCATGAGCCGCACCATGTCGAAGGCGCTGACCACCTTGCCGGCCGCGCCTATGGAGACGCGGCTGCGCAGGTTCACGCCGATCAGCGTGTTGTGCACCAGCAGCAGGCCCTCCTGCAGCGGCGCGCCCACGTGGTCGGTGAACTCGACGGGCGCGGCGCCGGTGCCGCCCTCGGCGCCGTCCACCACGATGAAGTCGGGCGTGATGCCGGTCTCCAGCATGGCCTTGACGATGGCAAACCATTCCCAGGGGTGGCCTATGCAGAACTTGAAGCCGGTGGGCTTGCCGCCTGAGAGTTTTCGCAGCCTGGCGATGAAATGCATCATCTCGATGGGCGTGGAGAACGCGCTGTGGCTGGAGGGAGAGATGCAGTCCTTGCCTTGAGGCACGCCGCGCGCCGCCGAGATTTCAGCGGTGACTTTGGGGCCGGGCAGGATGCCGCCGTGGCCGGGCTTGGCGCCCTGGCTCATCTTGAGTTCGATCAGCTTGACCTGCGGGTCGCGCGCATTGGCGGCGAAGCGCTCCTCGCTGAAGCTGCCGTCCTCGTTGCGGCAGCCGAAATAGCCCGAGCCGATTTCCCAGATCAGGTCGCCGCCGTGCAGCCGGTGGTGCCGCGAGATGGATCCCTCGCCCGTGTCATGCGCAAAGCCGCCGAGTTTGGCGCCCTTGTTGAGCGCCATGATGGCATTGGCCGAAAGCGAGCCGAAGCTCAGGGCCGAGATGTTGAAGACGCTGGCATGGTAGGGCAGGGTGCAGGGCTCAACCGAAGGCGAGGGATGGTCGGGCGAGCCGCCTATCCAGACGCGGAAGTCGTGCGAGGCCAGCTTGGTCGGCGCCATCGAATGGTTGACCCATTCATAGCCTTGCGCGCCCACATCGAGCTGCGTGCCGAAGGGCCGGTTGTCGGGCTCGCCCTTGGAGCGCTGGTAGACCAGCGAACGCTGGGCGCGCGAGAAGGGCGTGGCCTCGCTGTCGCTTTCGATGAAGTACTGGCGCATCTCGGGCCGGATGAACTCGAACAGAAAGCGCATGTGGCCTATGACCGGGTAGTTGCGCAGCACCGCGTGCCGGGTCTGCCGCAGGTCGCGCACACCCACGCACACCAGCACCGTGCCGCCCACCAGGGATACCAGGGCCAGCTTCCCCACGCCAAAAATCATCAGGCCGAGCAGCCCCAGAAGCGCGGCAAGCCCGCACAGGACCATAAAGGTGTAACGGACCGGGAACCGGGCATCCAGACGCTGGAGGAACATGGTGGTGCTTCCGTGGGGAGAGGGGCAAAATAACCGCGATGCGGCAGATACACTTTGCATCATAAGAGCCTCGCGTGAGGCTCAGGACTGTTTTTCATGAAGCCCACCCCTAAAACCACCTCTTCCCCAGTGCCCTCGGCGGAGCCGGCTTTCCTTGAAGCCGAGGACTTTGACGAACTCGACGCCATCCTCGACGACTTGCGCACCCGCTACGACGAGACGCCGCAGTGGGAATTCTGCGAGGGCTTCATGGCCGCCGTGGTTTGCTCGCGGCGCCCCATCGCCGCCGCCGAATACCTGCCTGTGCTGCTGGCCGTGCCCGCCGAAGGCGAGGCGCCGGACCCGGAAGGCGGCTCCTTCGCGAGCGCCGAACAAGGTGGGCGCTTCCTCACGCTGTGGAACCGGCGCTGGCACGAAGTCGAAACGGCGCTCGATGCCGAAGTCGATTCGCTGGAAGACGACAACTGCTACCACCCCGAGGTGATGGACATACGCGGCGCCGTGGCTGAGATGGCGCCCGAAGAGCGCGCCGCCTTCAAGGGCGAAGACCTGCCGGCCTTTGCCCAGGTCTGGGCGCTTGGCTTTATGTTCGCGGTCGAGAGCTGGCCCGACGAATGGATGGCCCCGCGCGACAAGGACGCCGCCAAGTGGCTGGACGGCGCGCTGCAGGCCGTGGTCGCCATGACCGAGGACGACACGGCCGCGCCCGAGGTTTCACCCCTGAGCGAAGACGGCGCGCCCAGCACCAGCATTGCCCGGCTCAATGCCTTCGGCGAAGCCATCTGGGCGGTGTACGACCTGCGCGAGTTGTGGAAGACCCTGGGGCCCAAGGTGGAGACGGTGCGGGTTGAGGCCACGCCGGGGCGCAACGACCTTTGCCACTGCGGCAGCGGGAAAAAATACAAGAAGTGCCACGGCGCGGGCTGATCCCGTTGCGCTTACTGCTCCAGCGACACCAGCAGCCGCTCCATGATGGCGTGCGCATAGCGGCTCGCCACTTCCTCGACAAAGCGCGGGAAGTCCACATGGGCGCTGTCGTCCGCGCGGTCCGAGATGGTGCGCACGGCCGCAAAGGGCACACCGTAATCGAGACAGACCTGCGCTACGGCGGCGCCTTCCATCTCGACTGCCAGCACCGCGTGGCCCGCGCTCGTGAGTGCGGCATGCAGGCTGCGCGACTCGCCGGCGCCTGACACAAACCGGTCGCCGCTGGCGATCAAGCCCAGGTGCACGCGCGCGCCCGGAAAGGCCGCGCTCGCGCCGCCATCACCGCCGCCACCCAGCGCCGCCGAGGCCGCACTGAACAGCAGGGCCGTGAGCGCGGCATCGCCCTCGAAGCGGCTGCGGCCATACAGCGGCACCTCATAACGCGGAAACAGCGGCGAGGCATCGAGGTCATGCTGCACAAAATCGCTGGCCACCACGACATCGCCGACATTCACCCCCGCACCCAGGCCGCCGGCCACGCCGGTGAACACCATGCGGCGCACGCCAAAGCGTTCGATCAGCGCGGTCGCCGTGGTGGCGGCCGCCACCTTGCCGATTCTCGACAAGGCCAGCACCACGGGCCGGCCGTGCAAGTCGCCGAGCCAGAAATCGCGGCCGGCGTGCGTCACCTTGCGCGGCTGGTGCAGCAGTTCCATGAGGCCTTGCTGCTCCTGCAACAGGGCACTGAGGATGGCGATGGGGGCTGGAGAGCTTGAGGCGGTCTGGGAAATCGGCATGGCAGGATTGTGCCCACAAAGCACAGGCGCAAAAAAGGGCGACTCGCGCCGCCCTTAGAAAACCTTTGCAGGCTCTAAAAACTTGTTTGCCGGCGGCTTATTTTTTGTCCCGCAGCTCACGACGCAGAATCTTGCCGACCGGTGTCTTGGGCAGGTCGGTGCGGAACTCCACCACCTTTGGCTGCTTGTAGCCGGTCAGGTTGGCCTTGCAGTATTCGCGCACCTGGGCTTCAGTGAGGGCCGGGTTCTTCTTCACAATCACCAGCTTCACGGCTTCGCCGGATTTTTCGTCGGCCACGCCCACGCAGGCGCATTCCATCACGCCGTCAAGCTTGGCGACCACGTCTTCGATCTCGTTCGGGTAGACGTTGAAGCCGCTCACCAGGATCATGTCCTTCTTGCGGTCGACGATCCTGAAGAAGCCGTTTTCATCGAGCACGCCGATGTCGCCGGACTTGAAGTAGCCGTCGGGCGTCATGACCTTGGCGGTCTCGTCGGGACGCTGCCAGTAGCCGGCCATGACCTGCGGGCCCTTGATGGCGATCTCGCCGGGCTGACCTTGCGGCACTTCGTTGCCATCGTCGTCGAGCAGTTTGAAGTAAGTGCCGGGGATCGGCACGCCTATGGTGCCGGTGAAGGCCTTGCTGTTGGTCGGGTTGCAGCTGGCCGAGGGCGAGGTCTCGGACAGGCCATAGCCCTCGCAGACCGGGCAGCCGGTTTTTTCAAGCCACAGCTTGGCCACCGCGCTTTGCACGGCCATGCCGCCGCCCAGCGACACCTTCAGGTGCGACCAGTCCACGGTGTTGAAGTCCGGATGGTTGGCCAGGCCGTTGAACAGCGTGTTGACCGCCGGGAAGCTGTTGACCTTGTGCTTGGAGAGCTCCTTGAGCACGGCGGGCAGGTCGCGCGGGTTGGGGATCAGGATGTTTTTGCCGCCGGTGCGCATACCCAGCATCATGTTCACGGTGAACGCGAAGATGTGGTACAGCGGCAGCGCGCAAACGTAAGTGGGTTGCTGGCCGGCCTGCATGCTGGCCATGGCCGGGCCGTTCCAGGCCTCGGACTGCAGCACGTTGGCAATCACGTTGCGGTGCAGCAGCACCGCGCCCTTGGACACGCCGGTGGTGCCGCCGGTGTACTGCAGCACGGCCACGTCGTCGGGCTTGATGTCGGGGCGCTTGAGCGTCGCGCGCGTGCCCTGCGCCACGGCGTCGTTGAAACGCACGGCGCCGGGCAGGTTGAAGGCCGGCACCATCTTCTTGACGTTGCGCACCACGTAGTTGACCAGCGCGCCCTTGAGCATGCCGAGCTGGTCGCCCATGGCGCACAGCACCACGTGCTTGACCGGCGTGGCGGCGATGCACTGCTCCAGCGTGTTGGCGAAGTTCTCAATGATGACGATGGCCTTGGAGCCTGAATCCTTGAGYTGGTGYTCGAGCTCGCGCGGCGTGTATAGCGGGTTGACGTTGACCACCACGTAGCCGGCGCGCAGGATGGCGGCCACGGCCACCGGGTACTGCGGCACGTTGGGCATCATGATGGCGACGCGGTCGCCTTTGGCCAGACCCAGGCTTTGCAGGTAGGCGCCGAAAGCCTGCGACAGGCTGTCGGTCTGGGCGAAGGTGACATCCTTGCCCATGAAGCTGTAAGCGACGCGGCTGCCGTACTTCTTGAAGCTTTCCTCCATCAAGGCCACCAGCGACGGGTATTGCGACGCGTCGATGTCGGTGGGAACGCCCGGCGGGTAAGCCTTGAGCCAAGGGCGGTCAATGGTCGCTGCATTCATGTTTGTCTTCTCCATTACGTTTTGCTTACAGCCATGGATTCTCACGGCACGCCCTCTTCGTGGCTATTGCGTTTTCCCTAGGAAACCCGGGAAATCAGAAGGGAAGCTCCTCTAAACCAGAGGGAGCGGCGCGGGGCCGCGGGAAAACCCGTCGGCCGGCGCTTATTGCTTACTCGATGGCCTTGCCCATGTCTTCAATGACCTTTTTGGCGTCGCCGAAGACCATCATGGTTTTGTCCATGTAGAAGAGCTCGTTGTCCAGGCCCGCGTAGCCGGCCGCCATGGAGCGCTTGTTGACGATGACCGTCTTGGCCTTGTAGGCCTCCAGGATGGGCATGCCGTAAATGGCGCTGCCCTTGACGTGCGCGGCGGGATTTACCACGTCGTTGGCGCCCAGGATGATGGCGACGTCGGCCTGGCCGAACTCGGCGTTGATGTCTTCCATTTCATACACCTGGTCGTAAGGCACTTCGGCCTCGGCCAGCAGCACGTTCATGTGGCCCGGCATGCGGCCGGCCACCGGGTGGATGGCGTACTTGACGTTGACGCCCTTTTCGATGAGCTTTTGCGCCAGCTCTTTGACCGAGTGCTGCGCGCGCGCCACCGCCAGGCCGTAGCCGGGCACGATGATCACGGTTTCGGCATTGCCCAGGATGAAGGCGGCGTCATCGGCGGAACCCGACTTGACGGGGCGCTGCTCTTTGGCGCCCGCGGCGGCCGCGCCGGGCTCACCGCCGAAGCCGCCCAGGATCACGTTGAAGAAGGAGCGGTTCATCGCCTTGCACATGATGTACGAGAGGATGGCGCCCGATGAGCCGACCAGCGAGCCGGCGATGATCAGCATGGAGTTGTTGAGCGAAAAACCGATGCCGGCMGCCGCCCAGCCSGAATAGSWGTTGAGCATGGACACCACCACCGGCATGTCGGCGCCGCCGATCGGGATGATGATCAGCACGCCCATCACGAAGCTCAGCGCCAGCATCGCGAAAAAGGCTGGCCAGCTGCCGGTGAACATGAACACCAGCCCGAGGCCTATGGTCAGCAGGCCCAGGACCAGGTTCAGCTTGTGCTGGCCGGCGAACTGCACCGGCGTGCCCTGGAACAGGCGGAACTTGTAGGTGCCCGACAGTTTGCCGAAAGCGATCACCGAGCCGCTGAAGGTGATGGCGCCAATGGCCGCGCCGAGGAACAACTCGAGCCGGTTGCCGGTGGGGATGGGATTGCCTTTGGCCGCGATGCCGAAAGCGTAGGGCTCGGCCACGGCGGCCACGGCGATAAAGACCGCGGCCAGACCGATCATGCTGTGGAAGAAAGCCACCAGCTCGGGCATCTTGGTCATTTCGACCGTCTTGGCGCGCCAGGCGCCATAGCCCCCGCCGACCACCAGGCCCAACAGAACATAGCCCATGCCAAGGGCCTTGCCGCCCGAGATTTCGACGATCAGCGCGGCCGTCGTCAGCATGGCAATGGCCATGCCGACCATGCCGAACAGGTTGCCGCGTATCGAGCTGGTGGGGTGTGACAGGCCCTTGAGCGCCTGAATGAAACAGACGGAAGCTACCAGGTACAGCAGCGTGACGAGGTTCATGCTCATTTGGCGGCTCCTTCAGCGGGCGCGGCGGCTTTCTTTTCTTTCTTGCGGAACATCTCGAGCATCCGGCGCGTCACCAGGAAGCCGCCGAAGATGTTGACGGCCGCCAGCGCCACGGCCAGCACGCCCATGGTTTTGCCCAGCGGCGTTTCGGTCAGCGCGGCCGCGAGCATGGCGCCCACGATCACGATGGCCGAAATCGCGTTGGTCACCGCCATCAGCGGCGTGTGCAGGGCCGGCGTGACGGTCCACACCACGTGGTAGCCCACATAGATGGCCAGTACAAAAATAATCAGGTTGATGATGGTGGGTGACACTGCATCCATGGTCTTCTCCGTGAGAGCTGCGCCGGCCTTGGGGCCGGCCTTATTACGATGGGTCCGGGGGCTGGTGGGTTCGAGGCGGCTATTTGCGTTTGACTTCGCCACCTTGCGTCATCAGGCAGGCTGCAACAATGTCGTCTTCAAGGTCGATCTTCAATTCACCCTCTTTGGTGATGATGAGCTTGAGGAAGTCGAGCAGGTTGCGCGCGTAAAGCGCACTGGCATCGGCCGCGACCAGCGCCGGCACATTGGTTTCACCGATCAAGGTCACGCCGTGCTTGACCACGGTCTTGCCGGCTTCGGTGAGCGGGCAGTTGCCGCCCTGGGGCGCGGCCAGGTCGACGATCACGCTGCCGGGTTTCATGGCCTTGACCATGTCCTCGGTGACCAGCACCGGAGCCGCGCGGCCCGGGATCAGCGCCGTGGTGATGACCACGTCGGCTTGCGCGACGCGCTTGGCGACTTCGGCCTTTTGCCGTTCCAGCCAGCTGGGCGGCATGGGTTTGGCATAACCGCCCACGCCGACGGCGGCTTCGCGCTCTTCATCGGTTTCATAGGGCACGTCGATGAACTTGCCGCCCAGCGATTCGACCTGTTCTTTCACGCTGGGGCGCACGTCGCTGGCTTCAATCACCGCACCCAGGCGCTTGGCCGTGGCGATGGCCTGCAGGCCGGCGACGCCGACACCCAGGATCACCACGCGCGCGGCCTTGACCGTGCCGGCCGCCGTCATCAGCATGGGGAAGAAGCGCTGGTAGCGGTCGGCCGCCATCATCACGGCCTTGTAGCCGGCGATGTTGGCCTGGGAAGACAGCACATCCATGCTTTGCGCGCGGCTGGTGCGCGGCGCGGCTTCGAGTGCGAAGGAGGTCAGCTTGCCCGCGGCCAGGCGCTGCAGCCCGGCGGCGTCAAAAGGATTGAGCATGCCAACCAGCACGCCGCCGGCTTTGGCCAGCCCCATTTCGCTGTCCAGCGGGCAACGCACCTTGAGCACGATGTCGGCGCCGTAGGCGCCCGCCGCGTCGGTGATCTCCGCGCCGACGGCCGTGTAGGCTTCGTCGGGAACGCTGGCGGCGACGCCGGCGCCCGACTGCACCCGGACGGTATGCCCCTGGGCCTTGAGCTTTTTGGCCGTTTCGGGCGTGATGGCGACGCGTGTTTCTCCGGCCGTGATTTCGGCGGGTACCCCAATCAGCATGGGTCTCTCCTCAGTACGTTGGTATGGGCTTGGTGGACATCAGCCCGCGGGCGGGCTTGTGCGCGATCTGTCTTCTGCGTGTGTGTTTGTACCTGTCATGAAGCTTACATGAGATTTTTGCGATTTTTTGTCAGGGCAGTCTATAGTTTTTGCCTGTTCCAATGCTGGCCACAAAAATAAGCCCCATCAACCGCCATGCGGCTGACGGGGCTGTCCTGCCCGGCGGTGCGCCGTGTTATTTGGCCGTGGGCATCACGAACTCGGCGCCCTTGCCGATGCTTTCGGGCCAGCGCTGCATGATGGATTTTTGCTTGGTGTAGAAGCGCACGCCCTCTTCGCCATAGGCGTGCATATCGCCGAAGAGGCTCTTTTTCCAGCCGCCGAAGCCGTGCCAGGCCATGGGCACCGGAATCGGCACGTTGATGCCGACCATGCCGACCTGGATGCGCCGGCTGAACTCGCGCGCCACATTGCCGTCTCGGGTGAAGCAGCTCACGCCGTTGCCGAACTCATGGGCGTTGATGAGGTTCACCGCTTCGGCGAAATCCTTCACGCGGACGCAGCCCAGCACCGGGCCGAAGATTTCTTCCTTGTAAATGCGCATCCCGGGCGTGACGTGGTCGAACAGCGTGCCGCCCATCCAGAAACCCTTGTCGCAGCCGGCGCCGGCCTGGGCGCCCGTGAAGCCGCGCCCGTCGACCAGCAGCTTGGCGCCCTCTTTCACGCCGGTGTCGATGTAGCCCGTGATGCGCTGGTGCGCAGCCGAGGTGACGATGGGGCCCATCTCGGCGTCAAGTTCCACGCCGTTCTTGATCACCAGGGTCCTGGCGCGCGCTTCCAGCATGGGCACCAGCTTGTCGGCGACATTGCCGACCAGCACGGCCACCGAGATCGCCATGCAGCGCTCACCGGCCGAGCCGTAGCCCGCGCCTATCAGCGCGTCCACCGCCTGCTCGAGGTCGGCGTCGGGCATGACCACCATGTGGTTCTTCGCGCCGCCCAGGGCCTGCACGCGCTTGCCGTGGCGCGCGCCGGTCTCATAGATGTAGTTGGCGATCGGCGTGGAGCCGACAAAGGACACGGCTTTCACGTCGGGGTGCACCAGCAGCGCGTCGACCGCCTCCTTGTCGCCCTGCACCACGTTGAAGACGCCGTCGGGCAGGCCGGCTTGCTTGAGCAGGTCGGCCATGAAGAGGCTGGGGCTGGGGTCTATGGGGCTGGGCTTGAGCACAAAGCAGTTGCCGGCGGCAATCGCCACCGGGAACATCCACATCGGCACCATCACCGGGAAATTGAAAGGCGTGATGCCGGCCACCACACCGAGGGGCTGGCGCAGCGTCCAGTTGTCGATGCCGGTGCTGACCTGGTCGGTGAAGTCGCCCTTGAGCAGTTGCGGGATCCCACAGGCGAATTCCACGATGTCGATGCCGCGCGAGACTTCACCCTGCGCGTCGGTGAAGACCTTGCCGTGCTCGGCGGTGATCATGTGGGCCAGCTTGTCCTTGTTCTGGTTCAACAGCTCCAGGAACTTGAACAGCACGCGCGCGCGGCGCAGCGGCGGCGTGTCGGCCCAGGCCGGGAAGGCCGCCTGCGCGGACGCCACGGCGGCGTCGACCTCGGCCGTGCTGGCCAGCGCGACGTGGCCCGACACCGCGCCGGTCGCGGGGTTGAAGACTTCCTGGCTGCGGCCCGAGGCCGGTGCGGCGACGCGGCCTTGCAGGTAATGGCCTATGGTGGCCTGGGGAGCGGTGGCGGCGGGGGATAAAGACATGGGGAATCCTGTGGAAGTGGCCTGGCGGCGGGTTGCAAGCGCCGAAAAGGTCGGCTTGATGGCAGTCTAGGCGCGCAGGGCCGGATTGATAACTCCCTCATTTGTGATTACATTGTTCATATTTTTGAACAATCAGACGCCTGGAGCGCTTCACCGATGTCCTCCGACCAGCTTTCCCCCCTCGTGGCCGACCTGCACCTGCTGACCGTGCTGGCCGCCACCCGCAGCTTTACCGAGACGGCGCGCCGCCTGGGCGTCTCCAAGGCCTCGGCCAGCATGCGCATCAGCGAACTGGAGCGCGCCGCCGGCGTGACGCTGGTGCGGCGCACCACGCGTTCGGTGGGACTGACCGAGGCCGGCCAGCAGCTGGTCAACGGCATGCAGCCGGCCTTCAACCGCATCAGCGAAAGCTATTCGGCCGTGAAAGACCTGGTGGGCACGCCGCGCGGGCTGATCCGCGTGACCGCGCCGGTCGCGCTGGGACGGCAGCACCTGGCGCCCTGCGTGGCGGCCTTCCTCAAGCGCTTTCCCGAGATCCACATCGAGCTCGAGCTGACCGACCGCTTCGTGAACCTGGCCAACGAGGGTTTCGACCTGGCGATACGCCACACCAACGCGCCGCCCGAGACCCATGTGGCCTGGGTGCTGTGCGAGACACGCTCCATCCTGCTGGCCAGCCCCGACTACCTGGCGCGGCGCGGCGTGCCCACGCAGCCGGCGGAACTCGCCGCGCACGACTGCCTGCTCTACCTGGGCAGCCACAACACCGCAAGCTGGACCTTTGTGCGCAGCGGAAAGCGCAAGTCGCGCGAACAGGTCGGCGTCAACATCACCGGCACCCTGAAGGCCAACAACAGCGAAGTGCTGCGCGAGGCGCTGGTGGCCGGCCTGGGCATAGGCCTGCTGCCGGACTTCAGCGTGCCCGCGGGCGGCGGCCAGTCCCCATCTCTGGTTCATGTGCTTCCCGACTGGCAGGTGCAAGGCTTCTTCGGCGAGCGCATCTATGCCCTGCGGCCCTGGTCGGCCCAGGTGCCCAAGGCGGTGCAGTATTTTGTCGAGCACCTGCGCGAGAGTTTTGCCCGCGGGTTCGGTGCCGTGCAAGCGGCGCCGATGTCATAGAAGCTGCTCAACCGGGCCCGGGGAAAAATACCCGGAAGAACTGTCACCCGCGCCACGGATAATCACGGCCATGAACAATCGATGGAAGCCCAGCGTCACGGTCGCTGCGGTCATAGAAAAAATAATCGACGGCGTCCCCAAGTTCCTGCTGGTGGAGGAGGAAACCCGGGACGGCCTGAAGCTCAACAACCCCGCCGGCCATCTGGACCCGGGCGAAAGCCCGGTGCAGGGCTGCGCCCGCGAGACGCTGGAAGAGACCGCCTTCCACTTCAAGCCCACCGCCATCGTCGGCATCTACCTTTCGCGCTTCGAGCGGGCCGTGCCCGGGCAGGACGAAGCGCTGGACATCACCTATTTGCGCTTCGCCTTCTGCGGCGAACTCGGCGAGCACGTGCCCGGCCAGGCGCTGGACGAAGGCATTGTGCGCACCGTCTGGCTGACGGCCGACGAGATCCGGGCCAGCGTCCCCATGCACCGCAGCCCCCTGTTGCTGACCTGCATGGAAGACTACCTGGCCGGCAAGCGCTACCCGCTGAACCTGGTGACCACGGATCCCAGTGTGCATGCTCCGCTGGGCCAGGGCAGTCCTCAGTAAAGAATCCGCTGCGCCACAGGCGGCGGTGTCCATTGGTACAGCCAGGTTTCCGTCAATGACTGGCCGTCGACCTGCAAATGCATGCGCAGGTTGATGGGTGCGGTGCTGTCGCCATCGGGGCGCAGGTCGAACATGGCGCGCCAGCCCTTGATGGCGTCCAGCGGCCGGGCCGACGTCAATTCAATCGTGCCGCGCGAGGCGGTGATCACGGCTTTGACCTGGGCCTTGGCGCTCAGCAATCCAAAGTCGCCACCCGCAAAATCGACGGCAAAACGCCATGCATAGGCTGTGCGCTTTTGCCCGACCACGCCGCCCAGGCCGGTGCGCGTGGCCACGCAGCGCGCCAGCGGCCCTTGCGCGGCAGGCGGCTGGCCACCCCAGTGCAACCGGTAGGAAAACAGCAGTTCCTGCCCTGCCTGCGGCTTGTCCCTGGGGTTCCAGAAGGCCACGATGTTGTCAAAGGTTTCGTCCACCGTCGGGATTTCCACCAGCTGCACCGAGCCCGCACCCCAGCCCGTTTTGGGCTCGACCCACAGGCTCGGGCGCTTGTCATAGAACACGCCGTCGTCCTGGTAATGGTCGAAGTTGCGGTCGCGCTGCATCAGGCCAAAACCGCGCGGGTTGTCGTCCTGGAAGGCGTTGAATTGCAGTTGCGCCGGGTTGGTCAATGGGCGCCACAGCCATTCGCCCGTGCCGCTGTGCATGGCCAGGCCGTCGGTGTCGTGGATTTCGCCGCGCCAGTCCCAGCCCATGCGCCTGTCGTTCTCGCCGGTCTGGAACATGCTGGTGCACGGCGCGATGCCCAGGCGGGCTATGGTTTTACGCGGGTACAGCGCCACGTCCAGGTCCATGACCTGCGTGTCGCCCGGCGTGATTACAAAACGGTAGGCGCCGCTGACACTCGGCGAGTCCAGCAGGGCGTAGACGGTCAGTGAAGCCGATTTCGGGTCCGGCTTTTCGAGCCAGTAGCCGATGAAATCCGGAAACTCTTCCGGGAAAGTTTGCGCCGTGTCGATGGCCAGGCCACGTGCCGACTGGCCATACTGCCATTCGCCGCCCACCGCGCGAAAGTAGCTTGCACCGAGGAAGGCCGCCACGTCACGCACCGGATCGGTGTGGAAATTCAGCCGGAAGCCGGCAAAACCGAGATCGGCGGGCAGCTTGTCGCCCCGCACACCGCTTTTTCCGTAATCAAACATGGCCGGGTCATAGGCCAGCTCCTGCGCCTGGCCGTTGCTCACTTCATGCATGCGCACCGGTGCCTTGAAGAACAGGCCGAGGTGGAAAAACTTGGCCACGAAGCGCAGCTTGTCATCGCCCCACAAGGCATGGTCGTCACGAAAGCGGATGGCCTGGTGCTGGTCCCAGTTCAAGTCCGAAATACCGGCCGGCAAGGTTGTCGACCGGGGCTGGAAGGGTTTGGCCGACAAGTCGCGCGCCTGGCCCTTGAGCACCGCGTAGTCGAAGGCCTGGGCTTTGCCCACGGGCTTGAGGCCCGCAGCCTGGGCCAGTGACGAAAGCCATGGCAGCCCGGTGGCCATGCCGGCAGCCGTGACGGCCTGCCCGGTGCGGGAAAGAAATTGACGTCGTTGCAATGTGGCAGCTCCTGCAAGAAGGGGGCATTCCATTGTGCTGGAAACACCTGCAAAGATGCGGTGCAGCCATCGACAATAGTCCGAACGGCTTAGCAAACCCGGCGGTTTGCTCCGGCGAGCCGCGCCCGGGCGCGCCATCATCCCCGCAAACCCCCGGTGTTTGGGGCTGCGGGGATAATTGCCCCATGGGTCAAAAAGGCAAGTCCGCGCAGCGGATCGTCGTGGGTTTGAGCGGAGGCGTGGAC
>NZ_JBFUBY010000002.1:0-53539 GCF_056405515.1 Polaromonas sp. P1_G2 | reverse complement strand
GTCCTACACCGTCCGCTGCACGATTAATCAGGCTTACGCCATGACCCTGGACGCGCCGGGGGGCACCTTGCTGGGCCTGAACTACACCCTGTCATTGAGCGCGCCCGGTAACCGCACCGGCACCGGTTTGCCGGAAAACTTCACGATCAACGGCACCATCCTGGGTGGCGGCAGCACATCCGGTACCTGCAGCGGTGCCACCTGCAACCAGACGCAGCCACGTACCCTGACCATCACCTACTGAGGCAATCACCGCTGTTTTTCTGTCTGGGCAGGCCTGCGGTAGGCCATGCCGTCAAGATCAGCCGCTGATCCGTTTGGGCCTCGCTTCCTGCTGAGTTGCCATCTGGCGCCGGTCGGCAAGAGGTACACGAGCATCCAGCGTTGGCGCTTCACCCCTGCGCGTGTGCGTCGCAACAGCTTTGCGTCGCGGCTCCGCGTGGTTTCGCCTCAAAACTGATAAATACGATCTGGAAATCGATAATAATTTCTAATTTTGGTTAATATTGCCAAAAATTTCACGAATTAATTACAGAATCAATTTTTACTAAATTTATCAATTTAATTAGAATGGTCGTTACTACTGACAGATTCAGGAGTACACGCCATGCGGACTTTCAAGACAGTTTTGGGCTTCCTGCTTGCCACGCAAGCTTTGCTGGCCTGCCCTGCGCTCCATGCGCAAAGCGCTTCAGCATCGTTTGGCGTCACCATCGTGCTGAACACCTTCAGCGAGGCCGTGACGGCCGACCACCGCTGCACCCACCGGGGACGAGCCGACGGGCCCAAGGAAACCCTGCGCATCAGCTGCCCCGCCACGGTGGATGTACAGGCCATTGCAAGCGCCTCGAATGGGAAAACGGGACAGCCCCAACGCCTGAATGCGCTGGCTGTCGTGGCGGGAAAACCCATGCGGTCCACGGAACCGCTTGAGCTGACCATCTCCTGGTAGCCCGATCTGGCCGGCCCCGGGGTCGCGCAGGCCCCTTCAAACCCAGCGCGAGGCTATTGACCCAGCCAACGCACCAGCTGCCGCCCCACCTCAGGCCGGCTCAGCAGTTCCATGTGGTTCATGCCCTGCGCTATCCACTGGTTTTCCGGCGCAAACGCCAGGCAACGCTCCGGCTCCGCATGCAGGCCCAGCGCGCTTTCGAGTGACACCAGGCCGTCGCCGACCATCTTGCGCGCCAGCGCCTCCCGCACCGCCATCAGCGGCCCCTTGCCGGGCGCCAGCGTGGTGGCCGCGACGGTGTAGCAATTAACACCGGCCGGCAGCGGCACGGGCCGGCGCGCATCGGGCCCGCGCTCAAAGCGCCCCGCGTCATGCCAGTCGGCACGCAGCACATTGCCGTGGCGCAGGTCGGTGATGCCGGCGCTGCGCACCTGGCCTATCCTGGCGAACGGTTTGGTCACGATGTTGCCGCCCAGCACACCGTCCACCCAGCTGCCCAGGCGCTCCAGCGGCGCGCCGTGATGCGGGGTTCCCAGGAACACCAGCGCCTTGAGCTGCGCCAGCCAGCTGTAGCCGGCCTCGGCCGCCTGGTGGCAGGCGCTGCGCGCGACCAGGCCGCCCATGCTGTGCACCAGAAACGTGATGCTTTCAACCGGCTGCGGCCAGGCTTTGGCCAGTTGCTGCAGCAGCCCGGCCAGTTGCTCGCCGTTGTCCGAGGTGTGCAGGCCGGTGTTGTAGTGCAGGTAGACGGGCGTATACCCAAGCTCGCGCGCCAGCTGTTCGCCGTGGCCCTTGAAGCCGCCGGCGGCCGCGCTGTTCCATTGCAGGTCGTTCATGCACAGGCCGTGCACTACCACCAGCAGCTTTCCCGTCGCATTCGGCAAGCGCACGGCCAGTGCCTGCGCTTCCAGCAGCAGCGGCTGGCCCTGATGGCGCAGGCGCATGGAAATCGCCAGCGGGTTGGCTGTCTCGGCCAAGCGGTCGCCCAGCACGCCATTGAGCGCCGACAACATGGCCTCGCGCTGCGGCGTCGAGGCCCGTCCCGCCAGCGGCGCCGCGCGCGACAGCAAGGCATTGGCCGTGCCGCCGGCCAGCCGCGTCACACCCTTGATGCCGCCGTAGACCAGGCCGGTGATGCCCAGCGGGCGCACGCCGCTGGCGCCCGGCATGCGATTGATGAATTTCGCGCCCAGCGGGCCGAAAGGCGCGGCGACGGCCTTGTAGATATTGCCCTGCACGCTTTCGGCCAGGCCGGTGACGCCCAGCGTGGCCTGCGTGGCAAGCTGCGCCAGCCCCTGGATGTCGGAGACATGCAGCCAGGTGGGCAACAGGCCCGGCGAAAAAGGCCCTGGCGTTTCGGGCTGGTCGGGTGGGGTCATGCCCGATTGTGGAGGCAGAGCCGCACGCGCGCCAGCAGGTGTTGGGACGGCCCTGGAAGCGCCTCGCCCCGAGCCCTGGCCCTAGTGCGGCAATTTGCCCGGCTCTTCATGCGCGGTCTGCTCCGCGCAGTAGGCAAACAGGCTGTCCAGTTCACTGGATTTATCGAATACGGCGTCGGCGCCCAGGTCCGCGGAGCGGCGGCGGATTTCCGGCGTCGCGTAATTGGTGAGCACCACGACCTTCTGGTAAGGCTCGCGGTTGCGGCAGCCCGCCAGCACGCCCAGGCCGTTGCCCTCTWTCAGGAAAAGGTCGACGATGGCCAGCTGCCATTCCCCGTTGTGCGCGCGCAGCCAGCGGCTGGCCTCGGCCTGGGTAGCCCCATGGCCCGTGACCTGGACAGCGGCGATTTCCTGGAGCGCCTCGATCAGGTTCTCCAGGACGATCTGGTTGTCCTCGACCAGGTAAGTAATAAGTGCCATACACCCACTTTAGRCCGCTGCGGGGCAGGCGCTGCCATCCGTTGGCCCGCCTCCAGGTAGGACAGCGTAGTACCCGCTGGCCGCGCCAACATCAAGGTCGGAGCGGCCCTAGAAATGCTCGTGCGGCGCCAGGTAACGCCACTGCCCCACAGGCAGGTGCCCCAGGTTGACCTGGCCTATGCGCACACGCTTGAGCCCCGTCACAAACAGCCCCACCTGCTCGCACATGCGGCGGATCTGGCGTTTTTTGCCTTCCTTGAGCACAAAACGCAGCTGTTCGGGGTTTTGCCACGACACMTTCGCGGGCCGCAGCGCCTGGCCGTCCAGGCTCAGGCCGTGGTTCAGCAGGGCCAGCTTTTCGGGCGGGAGCACCGACTGCACGTTGACCGTTTCCGGCCCGTAGCTCACGCGCACCAAATACTCCTTTTCGATGTCCGAGTCTTCGCCGATCAGCTGGCGCGCCACGCGCCCATCCTGCGTGAGCACCAAAAGGCCTATCGAATCGATGTCGAGCCGGCCCGCCGGCGCCAGGCCGCGCAGCTGTTCGTGGCCCCAGCGCATGTGGCTGTTGCATTCGCGCCAGCGGTTTTGCGGCTGCACCAGCACCACGGCCGGCTCGTGCCCGTCCTCGGCCTGGCCGCTGACGTAGCCGACCGGCTTGTTGATCAGGATGGTGACCTGCATGCGCTGCTGTTGCTCGGCCTGGCGGTCGATCTCGATGCGCGCGTCCACCGCCACCGGCTGGCCCATCACGGCGGGCGCGCCGTTCACGCGCACCCAGCCGCGCGCGATCCAGTCGTCGGCCTCGCGGCGCGAGCACAGGCCCAGTTCGGCCATGCGCTTGTTCAAGCGCACGGTAGGCGCGGGCGCACCCGCTGCGGCGGCCGGGGCTTTGGGGATGCGGACGGCGGCGCCCACGGGTTTGGGGGCTGAGCCGGGTTTGAGGGGGTCTTGCATGGGCTGGGTACTTGATCGAGCTAGGTGCCCGGCTGTCGGGCGCTATGGTGGCTATTGTCCCACCCAGAGCCGGTAACCGACCCCGGTTTCGGTCAGCAGGTGTTGGGGTTGCGCCGGGTCGGTTTCGAGCTTCTGGCGCAAATGGCCCATGTAGATGCGCAAATAGTGGTTTTGCTCCGCGTGCGAGGGCCCCCAGACTTCGCGCAGCAGTTGCCGGTGCGTCAACACCCGGCCGGCATGGCCGAGCAGCACCGTGAGCAGGCGGTATTCGATGGGCGTCAAATGCACCTCCACGCCGGCGCGCCGCACCAGCCGCGCCTGGCGGTCCACCTCCACCTCGCCGAAGCGGAACAGCGGCTCGTCGGGCGCGCCGTCGGCCCCGGCCCCGCGCGGGCGGCGCAGGTTGGCGCGCACGCGGGCCAGCAGCTCGCCCACGCCAAAGGGCTTGGTCAGGTAGTCGTCGGCGCCGRCATCCAGCGCGGCGATCTTGTCGGCCTCGTCGGCGCGCGCCGACAGCACCACAATCGGCACGGCCGACCAGCCGCGCACGTCGCGAATCACCTCCAGCCCGTCGCCGTCGGGCAGCCCCAGGTCCAGCACCAGCAGGTCGGGTTTGCGCGTGCCGGCTTCGGTCAGCCCGCGTTTGGCGGTGTCGGCCTCGAACACCTGCCAGCCCTCGGCCTCCAGCGCCGCGCGCACAAAGCGGCGTATCTGCGGCTCGTCTTCAATGACGACGGCAACGGGAGCGGGATGCGACATGGTGTGATCAGGCGGTTTCAGGCAGGCCCTGGGGCGGCGTGCGCCGCGGCAGGGTGACGGTGAATTCTGCACCACCGCCCGCTGCATTGCTTGCGGTGACCTGCCCGCGGTGCGCCTGCACCACCGCCTGGCAGATTGCCAGGCCCAGGCCCACGCCCGGTGTAGCCGATTCGGCCTCGCCACGCGTGAATTTCTCGAACAGCTCGTGCTCGCGGCCTTTCAGTGCGGCGGGCAGGCCGGGACCGTGGTCGCGCACCGTGAGCCGTAGCGCCGTGTCCGTCACCTCGGCGCTGATGTCAATCGGTGGCTTGCCGTACTTCGCGGCATTCTCCAGCAGGTTGACCAGCACGCGCTCCATCAGCACCGCGTCAAATTCGACCAGCGGCAGGTCGGCGGGCAGCGCCGTCACCACCGCCCTGCCGGCCAGCGCATGCTGGGCCTGACGTATCGCCGAGCCCACGATCTCCTCGACCGACTGCCAGTCGCTGCGCAAATTGACGGCGCCGCTTTGCAGCCGCGCCATGTCCAGCAGGTTGTTGACCAGTGCGCTCAGGTGGCGTGCTTCGCCGGCGATGGCGCGCGCCGCCTGCGACTGCTCATCGCTGAGCGGCGGCGCCGTGCGCTGCAGCGAATCGGCCAGGCCGATCAGCGCGGTCAGTGGCGTGCGCACGTCGTGCGAAATCGCGGCCAGGAGCATGTTGCGCAGTTTTTCGGACTCCATCTGCACCACCGCCTGCTGGGCCACATCCACATAGTGCACACGCTCCTGCGCGATAGCGATCTGCCGTGCCAGCGTGTCAAGCTGCTGCATCTGCTCCGGGATCAGCAGCCAGCGTGCCTGCGCGGGCTTCACGGCCAGCACGCCGCGCACCCGCATGGGCGCCTTGAGCGGCAGGTAATGCCAGGCCTGGGCCGACAAGGTAGCCGTGGCCAGCCCGGCCGGCTGTTCGTTACGAAACACCCAGTCGGCCACACTGGCGTCAAAATCCGCCGGCGGTTTTTCAGGCGGCAGCAGCTGGTCGTGGCCGTCGGTCACCAGCACCAGCGCCTGGCCGCCGAAGTTGCGCCGCGCGGCCGCCTCGCCGAGCTCGGTGACCTGCTCGCTCAGCAAGGCCGCCGACAAATCGCGCGTGAGCTCGAACAGCGACTGTGCGCGGCGCTCGCGGCTGGCCGCGATGCGCGCCTGGAAACGCAGGCCCGCCGTGAGCTGGCCGGTCAGCAGGCCCACCACCAGCATCACGCCGAAAGTCACGAGGTATTGCACGTCGCTGACGGCGAAAGACAGGCGCGGCGCGACAAAGAAGTAATCAAAGGCCGCGACATTGAGGAAAGCCGCGAGCGCCGCCGGACCGCGCCCGAACTTCAGCGCCACCAGCACCGTAGCCATCAGGAACACCATCACGATGTTGGCCAGGTCGAAGTAAGCCAGCAGCGGCAGGGCCAGCAGCGTGACGGCCGCGCTGCCCGCCGCGGCCCAGGCATAACCGGGCAGCTTTCCTTGCCAGGCGGCAGCCTCGTCATCCTCGGCCGAACGCTGCACGGCGCGCGCCAGCCGCCGCGCGCTGTCGGCATGGCCCACCTCGACGATGTCCAGCGTAGGCGCCAGCGTCGCGAGGCGGCGCGTCATCGAGGGGCCAGCCCACAACGCGCGCCAGCCCGGCAACTGCGGCCGTCCCACCACCAGCGTCGCGCAATTGAGCTGCTGCGCCTGCGCCACCAGTTCAGCGGCGGCATCGCTGCCCGTCAGCACCGCCGTGGCCGCGCCCAGTTCTTCGGCCAGCTGGATCACGGCCAGGATGCGGTCGCGTTCGGCCACCTCCAGCAACTGCAGGCGCGGTGTTTCCACATAAGCCGCATGCCAGCGCACATTGAGCTGGCCGGCCAGGCGCGCCGCCGTGCGCACCGTTTGTTCGGCGCCCTGGCGCGGGCCTATGCAGGCCAGGATCGCGCCTTCGGTGTTCCATACCGGGGCGATGGATTTCTCGACGCGGTAGCTGCGCACGTCGTCTTCCACATGCTCGGCCGTGCGCCGCAGGGCAATCTCGCGCAACGCAATCAGGTTGCCCTTGCGGAAAAAGTTCTGCGCCGCGCGTTCGGCCTGCTGCGGCATGTAGACCTTGCCGGCCTTGAGCCGCGCCATCAGCTCATCGGGCGTGACGTCGACCAGGATGATTTCATCGGCGCCGTCCAGCACCGTGTCCGGCACGGTCTCATGCACGCGTATGCCTGTGATGGCGCCCACCGTGCCGTTCAGGCTCTCCAGGTGCTGCACATTGACGGCCGACCAGACCTCGATGCCGGCCTCCAGCAGCTCGTGCACGTCCTGCCAGCGCTTGGCGTGGCGCGAACCTTCCACATTGCTGTGCGCGAGTTCGTCGACCAGCAGCACCGCCGGCTTGCGCGCCAGCGCCGCGTCCAGGTCGAACTCTTTCAGCGTGCGGCCGCGGTAGGCCACCTCCCGCAAAGACAGTTGCTCCAGCCCCGCCAGCAATTCCATGGTTTCGCTGCGGCCATGGGTTTCGACCACGCCGACCAGCACGTCGCGCCCGGCCTTGCGCTCGCGCTGCGCGGCGCTGAGCATGGCGTAGGTCTTGCCCACGCCAGCGCTGGCGCCGAAGTAAATACGCAAGCGGCCCCGGCGCGCCTTTTCTTCCTCGCCGCGCAGGCGGTCCAGGAGTTCATCAGGGTCGGGGCGGGCGTCGGGGGAAATGGCCATGGATTTATGGAGGGTGCCTCATGGTATCGATTAACGCAAAGCCTCAAGCGCGAGATTGAGCTTCAGCACATTGACCTGGGCCTCACCCAGAAACGCCGGCCAGGGGCGTTCGGTGTGCTGTTCGACCAGGGCCTGCACCTTCTCCAGCGGCAAGCCACGCGCCCTGGCCACCCGGGCTGCCTGGTAGCGCGCGGCGGCGGGGCTGATGTGCGGGTCCAGCCCGCTGGCCGAGGCCGTGACCAGGTCCACCGGCACCGCTGCGGTATTGCCGGGATCCGCCGCTTTGAGCGCTTCGATACGGCCTTTCACGGCATCGACCAGCGCGGGATTGAGCGGCCCCTGGTTGGCGCCGCTGGAAGCCGCGGCGTTGTAAGGCATGGGTCCGGTGGCGGAGGGACGGCCCCAGAAATGCTTGGGGTCGCCGAAGTTCTGGCCTATCAGCGCGGAGCCGACCGGCTTGCCGTCGCGCACGATCAGGCTTCCCGCGGCCTGCGACGGGAACAGCGACTGCGCGGCACCGGTCACCACCAGCGGGTAGGCGACGCCAGTGACCAGGGTCAGCACGGTGAACATCACGAGTGCGGGGCGAAGTATGGTTTTCATGGTGTTTCCTTATGCGAAATTCATCGCGACCAGCAGGAGATCAATCGCCTTGATGCCGACAAAAGGCACGATCAGGCCGCCCAGGCCATAAATCAGCAGGTTGCGGCGCAGCAGTGCCGCCGCGCCGACGGGCCGGTATTTCACGCCCTTGAGCGCCAGCGGGATCAAGAACATGATGACCAGCGCGTTGAAGATCACCGCCGACAAAATCGCTGTCGAGGGGCTGCCCAGGCGCATCACATTGAGCGCGGCCAGCTGCGGGTAGGTGCTCACAAAGATCGCCGGGATGATGGCGAAGTACTTGGCCACGTCGTTGGCGATGGAAAACGTCGTGAGCGAGCCGCGCGTCATCAGCAAGGCCTTGCCGGTCTCCACCACCTCCAGCAGCTTGGTAGGGTTGGAATCCAGGTCCACCATGTTGGCGGCTTCCTTGGCGGCCTGGGTGCCGCTGTTCATGGCCACCGCCACGTCGGCCTGGGCCAGGGCCGGCGCGTCATTCGTGCCGTCGCCCATCATCGCCACCAGCCGGCCCTCGGCCTGGTACTGGCGTATCAATTTCAGCTTGTCTTCGGGCGTCGCCTCGGCCAGGAAGTCGTCGACGCCGGCTTCGGCGGCGATCGCGGCGGCCGTGAGCTTGTTGTCGCCGGTGATCATCACCGTCTTGATGCCCATGCGGCGCAACTCGCCGAAACGCTCCTTGATGCCGGCCTTCACAATGTCCTTGAGCTCCACGATGCCCAGCACGGCGTTGCCGTCGGCCACCGCCAGCGGCGTGCTGCCGCGGCGTGCCACCTCGTCGGCAGCGCGCAGCACCTCGGCCGGCACATTGCCGCCCAGCGCCTCCACATGCTTGCGGATCGCATCGACCGCGCCCTTGCGCAGCTGGCGCGTGCTGCCGTCGGGGCGCTGCACGTCGATGCCGCTCATACGGGTTTGAGCCGTAAAAGGTACTTCGAGGCTGTCACCCACCAGGGCTTCACTCGCGCCCAGGCGCTGCGCCAAGGCGACGATGCTGCGGCCCTCGGGTGTTTCATCGGCCATGGAGGCTTGCATCGCGGCTGTGGCCAGTTTGGCGCCCGTCAAGCCAGGTGCAGGCAAGAAGCTCGAAGCCTGGCGGTTGCCGTGGGTGATGGTGCCGGTCTTGTCGAGCAGCAGCACGTCCACGTCGCCGGCGGCTTCCACCGCGCGGCCCGAGGTGGCAATCACATTGGCCTGCATCATGCGGCTCATGCCGGCCACGCCCACGGCCGACAGCAGGCCGCCTATGGTGGTCGGGATCAGGCAGACCAGCAGGGCCACCAGCGCCGTGATGCTGACCACAGTTCCCGCGCCCGCCGCGCCCACGCTGAACACCGAGAAAGGCAGCAAGGTGACCGTGACTACCAGGAAGACAATCGTCAACGCCACCAGCAGGATGGTCAGCGCGATTTCATTCGGCGTCTTCTGGCGTTTGGCGCCTTCAACCATGCTGATCATGCGGTCCAGGAAAGACTCGCCGGGGTTGACCACGATGCGCACCACCAGCCAGTCGGACAGCACGCGTGTGCCGCCGGTCACGGCCGAGAAGTCACCGCCCGACTCGCGCACCACGGGGGCCGATTCGCCGGTGATGGCGCTTTCGTCGACCGAGGCCACGCCTTCAATGACCTCGCCGTCCAGCGGGACCATGTCGCCAGCTTCGACGAACACCACCGCGCCCTTGCGCAGGTTTTCGGCTTGCTCCGGCAACCAGGCGGTACCGTGGAAGACCTTGCTGTTGGCCTCCTTGAATTTTTTGGCCCAGGTGCTCTTTTTAAGGCTGCGCAGCGACGCGGCTTGTGCCTTGCTGCGGCCCTCGGCCAGCGCCTCGGCAAAGTTGGCGAACAGCACGGTGAACCACAGCCAGACGGCCACGGCCAGAATGAAGCCTGCTGGCGCCTCGCCCTGTCCCTGCAAGGCCTGCAGGCCCAGCAAGGTGGTGAAGATGCTGCCGATGTAGACGACGAACATGACCGGGTTTCGCCATTGCACGCGCGGGTTCAGCTTGGTGAACGAGGCCGCGATGGCAGGTTTGAGCAGTGCGGGGTCGAGCAGCACAAAAGGTTTTTGGGTAGTCATATCACTTCTCTTTCGCTGCGATTCAATGGGCTGGCCAGAGCATCAAATGCTCGACCACCGGTCCCAGCGCCAGGGCTGGCACGTAATTGAGCAGGCCCACCAGCAGCACGGTGCCTATCAGCAGCATCACAAACAGCGGACCGTGCGTGGGCATGGTGCCAGCCGTGGCCGGCAGGCGTTTCTTGGAGGCCAGCGCGCCGGCAATCGCCAGCACCGGCACGATGACGCCGAAACGGCCCAGCCACATCACCAAACCCAGCAGCGTGTTGTAGAAGGGCGTGTTGGCCGACAGGCCGGCAAAGGCGCTGCCGTTGTTATTGCCGGCCGAGGTCAGCGCATACAGGATTTCAGAAAAGCCATGCGCACCCGGGTTGGCGA
Source organism: Polaromonas sp. P1_G2 (assembly GCF_056405515.1). Lineage (NCBI taxonomy): Bacteria > Pseudomonadati > Pseudomonadota > Betaproteobacteria > Burkholderiales > Comamonadaceae > Polaromonas > Polaromonas sp. P1_G2. The sequence continues at coordinate 43,218 of NZ_JBFUBY010000002.1, read as the reverse complement.
TGCCGGCCTTGCCCGCGCCGGCCAGTACCGCCACCGCCGTGCCAGCCAACACCAGGATGGGCGTGACCAGGATGGTGATCGAGACCAGCTTCATCTCGTGCGATTCGATCTTCTTGCCCAGGTATTCCGGCGTGCGGCCAATCATCAGGCCGGCAATGAACACCGCCAGGATGGCGAAGATCAGCATGCCGTAGAGGCCGGTGCCCACACCGCCGAACACCACCTCGCCCAGCTGCATCATCACCATGGGCACCATGCCGCCCAGCGGCGTGAAGGAGTCGTGCATGGCGTTGACCGCGCCGCATGACGCCGCCGTGGTGATGACCGCGAACAGGCTGGAGGCATCGATACCGAAGCGGGTTTCCTTGCCTTCCATATTGCCGCCGGCCTGCAGCGCGCTGGCCGCCTGGTCCACGCCCAGGGGCGACAACAGCGGGTTGCCGGCATGTTCGGCCGGCGTGATGGCCACCACCGCGACCACAAACAGCAGCGTCATCGCGGCCAGCACGGCCCAGCCCTGGCGCTGGTCGCCCACCGCGCGTCCAAACGCAAAGCACAGCGCCGCGGGGATCAGGAAGATGGACAGCATCTGGAAAAAATTGCTGAGCGCCGTCGGGTTCTCATAAGGGTGGGCCGAGTTGGCATTGAAGAAACCGCCGCCATTGGTGCCCAGCATCTTGATGGCCTCCTGCGAAGCGACCGGGCCCATGGCCAGGGTCTGCGTGCCGGTCTTGGCATCCTCCATCACGGGATTGCCCTTGTCGTCTTTCAAGGCCTGGCCGTCGGCGCCGTTCTTGGCCACCTGGTAGGACGTGGTCTCCAGCGTGGCCACCTCCTTGTAGCCGTCGAAGTTCTGGATCACGCCCTGCCCCACGAGGAAAATCGCGAATACCAGCGACAGCGGCAGCAGCAGCCAGGCCGTGATGCGCGTGACGTCCACCCAGAAGTTGCCGATCGCGCCCGTGGCACGCGCGGCAAAACCACGGAACAGCGCGAACACCACGGCGATGCCGGTGGCGGCCGAGAAAAAGTTCTGCACAGCCAGCACCAGCATCTGCGTGAGGTAACTCATGGTGGACTCGCCCGCATAAGCCTGCCAGTTGGTATTGGAGACAAAGCTGATGGCGGTGTTAAAGGCCGAGTCGGGCGCCACGGCCACCATGCCGGCCGGGTTCAGCGGCAGCCAGACCTGCAGGCGCTGCAAGGCGTAAACGGCCAGCACGCCCAGCGCATTAAAGGCCAGCAAAGCCAGCGCGTACTGCGACCATTTCATGTTGGTATCGGCGGAGGTGCCGGCCAGGCGGTACAGCGGCGCTTCGAGCTTGTGCATCCAGCCGGGAAGGCTGCCGGAATAAATGCGGGCCAGCCAGAGGCCCAGCGGCCAGGCGGTGAGCAACAGGGCGACCAGGAAAAAAGCCAGCAGGCCCCAGGACGAATTGCTCATCAGAACTCCTCGGCGCAGATCAGCGCATACACGAGGTAGGTGAGCAGCACGATGGCGCAGACGCCGCCAAAGCCGTACAAAACGTCAAGGGGGATCATGAACGGCCCCCTTCGGATTTTTCGAGCCTCTGGAAACCCCAGACCAGCAAGACCATCACACCCCAAAGGGCGGCGGCGCCGAGCATAAACGCAAGATCCATGACTTTCTCCAACTGACAACGATGGGGAAAGTTTCGGATCCGGCGTGTAAAAACGGGGATGAAAGACCGGTGGCCGGTATAAAGAAAGCGTAAAAACCGGCCGTAAAACAATGCCTGCGCGCCAGGCCTTAGCCCGCAAGCCAACGTATCGCGCTGCCAATCACCATATAAAGGCCAATGGCCAGCAAGCCCGCAAAGAACAGCCGCTTGAAGTTTTTCTCATTCAGCCGGCCGCGCAGCATCTGGCCCACCGCCATCCCCAGCAATGCCGCAGGCAAGGCCACCAGCCAGCTCCATCCGCCGGGCAAGGCCGCGGCCGAAAATGAGCCTTCGAGCGCCAGGCGCCCAAACAGCGCGACGGTGGAAACGGTGAAGGACAGGCCCAGCGCCTGCACCAGCTCATCCTTCCTCAGCGACAGGGCCTGCAGGTAAGGCACCGCCGGGAAGACAAAAACACCCGTGGCCGCCGTGATGGCACCGGTGATGAGCCCCGTGACGCCGGAACAAAGCGCCTCGCCACGGCGGGGCACAGCCAGCGGAGCGGCCGCCAGCCCCAGCAGGGCATAGGCCATCAAGGCCGCCCCCAGGCCCGCCGAGGCCACATTGGCATTGAGGGTGACGAGGCTCACGGGCGCCCACAGCGTGCCGGCCGCCACGCCAAGTTGCAAAGGCCAGAGCCGCCTGGCCAGCCGGCCCAGCGCAGCGCCGTCCCACATCTGCCAGGCATTCGTCAGAAACGAAGGCAGGATCAAAATCACCGCTGCCTGCGCGGGCGGCATCACGCCGGCCAGCAAGCCCATGGACAGCGTCGGCAGCCCCAGGCCGACCACGCCCTTGACCAGGCCGGCCAGCAGGAATACCGCGGCAACCACACCCATCAAAAGGGTTTCATGCCCCGAGCCCGTGAGATTGTTTATCCAGTTCATGCAGCCGAATTCTGCGCAGCGACGCGTTCACGCTCAAGCGGTAATATGCGTTGGCAGCCTTCGTTTTCTCCGAAGGCCAGGACCCAACACAGCGCCATGCCCGCCACCCTCCGCTTTGACCTTGTCGACCTGCGGCTCTTCCTGCACGTCATCGACACCGGCAGCATCACGGCCGGCAGCAAGCTCTCGCACCTCGCGCTGGCCTCGGCCAGCGCGCGCATACGCGGCATGGAGGGCGCTCTGGGCGTTCCGCTGCTGGAGCGCCTGCGCGCCGGCGTCAAGCCGACCAAGGCCGGCCTGGCCGTGGCCCACCATGCGCGCCTGGTGCTGCAGCAGATTGAACGCATGCACGGCGAGATAGCCGACTACGCCGGCGGGCTGGCGGGCCGGGTGCGCCTGCTGTCCAACACCGCCGCCATCACCGACTACCTGCCGCAGGCGCTCGCGGATTTCCTCAACACCCATCCGGCCATCGACGTCGACCTCGAAGAACGCCCCAGCCACGTGATCGTGTCGCAGCTGCTGGACCAGGTGGCCGACCTCGGCATCGTGGCCGACTCCGCGGATATTTCCAGCCTGGAGTCCCGGCCGTTCCGTCGCGACCAGCTGGTGCTGGTGGTCCCGCAGGGCAGCGGATTCGGCCGACAGCGACAGACCAGCTTCGCGCAGGCGCTGGCCCATGACTTTGTCGGCCTGGGCGAGGACAGCGCCCTGCAGCAGCACCTGGCCCTGCAGGCAGGGCGCCTGGGGCTGCGCATGCGAACCCGCATACGGCTGCGCAGTTTTGACGCCGTCTGCCGCATGGTGGAGGCCGGTGTCGGCGTGGCCGTGGTGCCGGCCGTCGCGGCCGAGCGCCATGCGGGCGCGGGCAAGCTGCGCCTGCTCAAGCTGTCCGACAGCTGGGCCGACCGCCAGCTTTTGATCTGCGCGCGCCGCTTTGAGCAACTGTCGATGCCGGCCATCAAGCTGGTGGAGGCGCTGTGCGCGCCTGTCCCCGCAGCCACCGCCAAAAAACCAAAGCGATAAAGTCATGCCCATGGACGCACAAGCCGATACCCACACCATCACCAGCCTGCCGCAACTGGAGGCGCTATTCGGCGCCGTCGGTGACGCCTCCCTCAAAAAAGAGGTGGACTATCTGCACCCGGCCTACCAGGCACTGATCCAGGCCTCGCCTTTCGCGGTGCTGGCCACGGCCGGGCCCGGTGGCCTGGACGCCTCACCGCGTGGAGACCCGCCGGGTTTTGTGGCGATCCAGGACGACAAAACCCTGCTGCTGCCGGAGCGCCGCGGCAACAACCGCATCGACAGCCTGCGCAACCTGCTGGCCGATCCGCGCGTGGCGCTGCTGTTCCTGGTGCCCGGCGCCGGCGAGACCCTGCGCGTGAACGGCCGAGCCAGCATCACGACGGCGCCCGACCTGCTGCAACGCTTTGCCATGGAAGGAAAGCCGCCGCACTGCGTCATCGTGATCAAGGTCGAGTCGGTGTTCTTCCAGTGCGCGCGGGCCATCCAGCGCTCAAAGCTCTGGCAGGCCGTGCCGCAAGGCCGGCCCGACGTGCCCACGCCCGGCGCCATGCTGCAGGCGCTGACGGCGGCGGCCATAGACGGCGACAAATACGACCGCGAACTGCCCGCGCGGCAGAAATCGACGCTGTACTGATGGCAAATCTCGCTCCTGACCTTCTGGCCCGCTCCTGGCAGCGCTGCGCGGGTGCACTTGCGCCGCAAGCCATCGCCGGCAGCGTGTTTGATGAGCTGGTCGCGCGCTACTCGGAGCCACATCGCAAGTACCACACCGTGCAGCACCTGGCGGAATGCCTTGCGCATTTCGAGGCCGTCCGCCACCTGGCCGAACGGCCCGGCGAAGTTGAAATCGCGCTCTGGTTCCATGACGCGATTTACGACACCCATCGCCATGACAACGAAAGGCGAAGCGCCGACTGGGCGCGCGAAGTACTGGAAGGCCACGGCGCGCCGCACGCCACCGTGGAGCGGGTGGACGCGTTGATCATGGCCACCTGCCACAGCGCGCTGCCGGTGTCGCCTGATGCGAAGCTGCTGGTGGATGTGGACCTGTCCATCCTGGGCGCCCTGCCGCCACGCTTTGCCGAATACGAAGAACAGATACGCCAGGAATACGCCTTCGTTCCCGAAGAGATCTTCCGCCAGAAGCGCGGGGAGATCCTTAGCGCCTTCCTGGGCCGGCCCTTTATTTACAGCACGCCGCATTTCCAGGCCGCGCTGGAAGCGCGCGCCCGCGACAACCTGCGCCTGGCCATCGCCGGCATCACGAGCTAGGGCCTGTGCGGGGAGCCAGACCCGCCCCCTCGCCCGCGAACACACTGGAGCGCAGCGCCTCCAGGTCCAGCACACGCAGGCCGCCGTATTCGATGCGGATAAAGCCCTGGGCCTGCAAGGCGTTGAGCGCTTCGTTCACGCGCTGGCGTGACAGGCCGACCAGGTAAGCCAGTTCCTGCTGCGTGATACGCAGGATTTCACCGACCCCCGGGTACAGCACCGGGTTGAACAGCGAGGCCAGGCTGCGCGCCACGCGGATGTCGGGGTTGTTCATGCGGTCGATTTCGCGCGCGGCGATGAACTGGCCCAGGCGCTCGTTGAGCTGGTTCATCACAAAGCGGTTAAAGCCGATGGAGTGGTCCAGCAGCCAGTGAAAGGTTTCCACCGGCAGCCCGGCCACCACGCTTTTGCGCAAGGCCTGGATGTTGTAACGGTAGGGCTCGCGCTTGAGCGCCGTGCCTTCGCCGAACCAGCCGCCGGGCGGCACGCCGGTAAAGGTCATGGTCATGCCTTGCTCGTTGTCGCTGCTCATCTTGAGCAGGCCTTCGACCACGCCGAACCAGTAGGTCACCGGCTTGCCCACCCGGCACACATAGTCGCCCGGCGCGGCGTCGCCCACCTGCAGCCCCGCCAACGCGCGCGCGCGTTCATCCGGCAGCAGCAGGGGCAGCCAGGGAATGCCGCGCAATTCGTCCGGCGTGGGCGTCCTGCGGCGTTGGTGAAGGGGTGACTCAGTGGCCATGCTCGCAATGTTCAAGCAGAAACAGGGGTGGCGGATCAGGGAAAGTCCGGGGCGGGCGCAACCCTTGGATTGTCGTCGCGCAGACAGTTGGCCTTCTTTCCAAAGCATAGCATCGGCCCCGCGGAGACAGGCCACCAAGAGCCTGAAACAAGCCCGCCGAGAGCCCACAACGACCAGGAGACGCCCCCATGACAGCCCCTTCCATCCCTTCCATCACCTCGAAAATCGATTCGCCGCCGGCCCGCACCCGCCTGACGCGCCGCCGCATGCTGGGCGCGCTCGCCGCCGTACCGGCCGCGCTCTACGGCCCGGCACACGCGCAGGACAACAGCGGCCCGGTGCGCATCGCGCAATCCATCGCGCTGAGCGGGCCGCTGGGTGAACTGGGCCAGGCCATGCACCAGGGCGCCAAAGCCTGCTTTGCCGGCATCAACGCCAAAGGCGGCGTGAACGGCCGGCTGATCGAGCTCACAACGGCCGACGACGGCTACGACGTCAAACGCGCGCTGGGCAACGTCAAAGGCTTTATCGACGACAAGAGCAATTTCGCGCTCTTCAACTGCATGGGCACGCCCATGATCGAAGCCATGCTGCCGCAGGTGATGGAGTCGGGCATGCCCTTCTTCGCGCCGTTCTCGGGCGCGCTGTCGGCGCGCCCGGCCAACGCGCGCAATGTGTTCAACATACGCGCGAGTTACGCCGACGAGGCCGAGCAGCTGGTGCAGCACCTGGCGACCATAGGCATACGGCGCATCGCCATCGCCTACCAGAACAACTCCTTCGGCAAGGAGGTCTTCGACGCCACCCAGCGCTCCATGGCCAAACACAAGCTGGAAGCGACCGCCATCGTCACCGTGGAAAACAACGCTTCGGATGCCGGCGCGGCGGCGGTCAAGATAGCGGCGTCCAGCCCGGAGGCCGTGCTGGTGGGCCTGGCCGGCAAGCCGACCATCGAGTTCGTCAAAGCGATACGCGCGCAGCGCAAGGGGCTGTCGCTTTACGCGCTGTCCATCATGGGCGCGGCCGCGACGCTCAAGGCCATGGGCGACGACGCCACCGGCATCGCGGTATCGCAGGTGGTGCCGCTGCCGGGCAACACGGTGGTGCCCATGGTGCGCGAATTCCAGCAGGCCTGGAAGGCCGCCGGGGTTGGGCTGGAGCCTTCGCACCTGGCGCTGGAGGGCTACATCAATGCCCGCGTGTTCGCCGAAGCGCTGCGCCGCGCCGGCAAGAACCCGACACGCGCCGCCTTCATCGACAGCACCTGGAACTTGAAGCGCTACGACCTGGGCGGCTTCGAGGTCAGCTTCAGCGATTCGGCCCGAAACGCCTCGCGATTCGTGGAACTGACCATGGTTTCGCGCGACGGGCGCTTTATCCGATAAACCGGGCGGACCCCGGGCACACCCCAGTAGGACTTACCCGGAAATTGTCGTCGCAATGACACCGTAGCGTCAAAGCTGGTCCTACCATTCGACCCATACCAGCGGTTTTTCCCGAAAAAAACGCACATAACGGAGACAAGAAGCGAATGCAGACCACGTTCCCACGATTGCTGCTCAAACATGCGTCCGAGCGCCCCGGCGCCGCCGCCATGCGCGAAAAAGAGTACGGCATCTGGCAGGCGCACAGCTGGGCCGGCATGGCGCAGCTGGTCGAGCACATCGCCTGCGGCCTGCACCAGCTGGGCCTGCGGCGCGGCGAGCACATGGTCATCATCGGCGCCAACCGGCCGCGGCTGTACGCCACCATGCTGGCCGCGCAGGCGCTGGGCGCCATTCCGATCCCGCTCTACCAGGACGCCGTGGGCGCCGAATGCATCTTCCCCATCAACAATGCCGACGTGCGCTTCGCGCTGGTGGAAGACCAGGAGCAGGTCGACAAGCTGCTCGAGATCCGCAGCCAGTGCCCGCAACTGGACCAGATCGTTTATGACGACCCGCGCGGCCTGCGCAACTATGCCGAGGCCGGCCTGCAGTCGCTCGATGCGCTGCTGGACACGGGCCGCGGCTTTTCCGCCGGCCAACCAAATTTCTTCAGGGCCGAAGTCGAAAAAGCGAAGCCGGACGACGTGGCCGCGATGTTTTTCACCTCGGGCACCACGGGCAACCCCAAGGGCGTGGTCCACACACACAACACCCTGCTGGACCGCGCCAAGGCCGGCGCCGATTTCGACAAACTCACCTCCGGCGAGGAAGTGCTGGCCTACCTGCCGCCCGCCTGGGTCGGCCAGAACATCTTCAGCTATGCCCAGTGGCTGGCCTGCGGCTACGTCGTCAACTGCCCCGAAAGCGCCAGCACGGTGACCATAGACCTGAAGGAAGTCGGCCCGACCTATTACTTTGCGCCGCCGCGGATCTTCGAAAGCCTGCTGACCACCGTGATGATCCGCATGGAAGACGCGGGCCGCCTCAAGCGCGGCATGTTCAACTATTTCATGGAGGTGGCCAAACGCGCCGGCCCGGCCCTGATGGACGGCAAACCTGTAGTCGCCATGGACCGGTTGCTGTATGCGCTGGGCAGCGTGATGGTCTACGGCCCGCTGCGCAACACCCTGGGTTTTTCGCGCGTGCGCGTGGCGTATACCGCCGGCGAGGCCATAGGTCCCGACCTTTTCACCTTTTACCGCTCCATCGGCATCAACCTCAAACAGCTGTATGGCTCGACAGAGACCGCCGTGTTTGTCTGCCTGCAGCCGGACAACGAGGCGCGCGCCGACACGGTAGGGGTGCCGATCAGCGGCGTGCAAATCAAGGTGGCCGAGAACGGCGAGATCCTCGTCAAGTCCGCCGGCCTGCTCAAGGAATATTACAAAAACCCCACGGCGACGGCCGAGGTGCTGAGTGCCGACGGCTGGTATCACACCAGCGACGCGGGCTTTATCGACGCCGGCGGCCACCTCAAGATCATCGACCGCGTCAAGGACGTGGGCCGCATCAAGGGCGGCGCCAACGACGGCGCGATGTTCGCGCCCAAGTATGTGGAGAACAAGCTCAAGTTCTTCCCGCACATCAAGGAAGTCGTGGCCTACGGCGACGGCCGCGACCAGGTCTGCGTGATGCTCAACATCGACTTCGACGCCGTCGGCAACTGGGCCGAGCGCCGCAACCTGCCCTATGCCGGCTACACCGACCTGGCGCAGAAGCCCGAGGTCTACCAGCTCATCCAGGAATGCGTCGAGAAAGTCAACGCCGACCTCAGCGTGGACGCCCTGCTGGCCGGTTCGCAGATCAGCCGCTTCCTGGTGCTGCACAAGGAACTGGACGCCGACGACGGCGAGCTCACCCGGACCAACAAGGTGCGGCGCGGCTTCATCGCCGAAAAATACCAGCCGCTGATCGACGCGCTCTACGGCGGAAAAACCGAGCAGTTCATCGAAACCGTCGTGAAATTCGAAGACGGCCGCAGCGGCAGCGTGAGCGCGACGCTGAAGATCAGCGACGCCCAGACTTTTGCACCTGTGAAAGCGGCCGCCTGATGTCTAAAAAAATCGGTGACGTCATTCTTGACGTCAAGAACATCACCCTCAATTTCGGCGGCGTCAAGGCCCTGTCGGACATCTCCTTCAATGTCAAAGAGCACGAGATCCGCGCCATCATCGGCCCCAACGGCGCCGGCAAAAGCTCCATGCTCAACTGCATCAACGGCGTCTATGCGCCGCAGCAGGGCTCCATCACCTTCCGCGGCCAAACCTTCAAGCACATGAACAGCCACCAGGTGGCGGTGATGGGCGTGGCGCGCACCTTCCAGAACCTGGCGCTGTTCAAGGGCATGAGCGTGCTCGACAACATCATGTCGGGCCGCAACCTGAAGATCAAAAGCAATCTGCTGCTGCAGGCGCTGCGCATAGGCCCGGCCGAAAAAGAAGAAATCATGCACCGCGAGGCGGTTGAAAAAATCATCGACTTCCTGGAAATCCAGGCCTACCGCAAGACGCCCGTCGGCCAGCTCCCCTACGGCCTGCAAAAACGCGTGGACCTGGGCCGCGCCCTGGCCATGGAGCCGCAGGTGCTGCTGCTCGACGAACCCATGGCCGGCATGAACGTCGAGGAAAAACAGGACATGTGCCGCTTTGTACTCGACGTCAACGACGAGTTCGGGACCACCGTGGTATTGATCGAGCACGACATGGGCGTGGTGATGGACATCTCCGACCGCGTGGTGGTGCTCGACTACGGCAAAAAAATCGGCGACGGCACCCCCGACGAAGTACGCAACAACGAAGACGTGATCCGGGCTTACCTCGGCACCAGTCATTAAAGCGGCAGGATTAAAAAGATGGCTTTCTTCTTGGAAACTTTGCTTGGCGGCCTGATGGCCGGCATGCTGTATTCGCTGGTGGCGCTGGGCTTTGTGCTGATCTTCAAGGCTTCCGGCGTCTTCAATTTCGCGCAGGGCGCGATGGTGCTGTTTGCCGCCTTGGCCATGGCGCGCTTTTCGGAATGGATTCCGCGGTGGACAGGCATCAACAGCCTGCTGCTGGCCAACGTCGCGGCCTTTGTGATCGCCGGCGCCATCATGTTTGTGGTGGCCTGGGTCATAGAGCGCCTGGTGCTGCGCCACCTGGTCAACCAGGACGGCGCCACCCTGCTGATGGCCACGCTGGGCATCACCTACTTCATGGAAGGCCTGGGCCAGGCCATGTTCGGCAGCGATATCTACAAGATAGACATCGGCATGCCCAAAGACCCGGTCTTTGTGCTGGAGTCGGTTTACCAGGGTGGCGTGCTGATCAACAAGGAAGACGTGATCGCAGCCGCCATTGCCGCCGCGCTGGTGGCCGCGCTCAGCATCTTCTTCCAGAAGACCGCCACCGGGCGCGCCCTGCGCGCCGTGGCCGACGACCACCAGGCCGCGCAATCCATAGGCATACCGCTCAACCGCATCTGGGTCATCGTCTGGTGCGTGGCCGGTGTGGTGGCGCTGGTGGCCGGGATGATCTGGGGCAGCAAGCTGGGTGTTCAGTTCTCGTTGACCACCGTGGCCCTGCGCGCCTTGCCGGTGGTGATCCTGGGCGGCCTCACCTCGGTGCCCGGAGCCATCATCGGCGGGCTGATCATAGGCGTGGGCGAGAAGCTCTCCGAGGTCTACCTGGGCCCCTTTGTGGGCGGCGGCATAGAGATCTGGTTCTCGTATGTACTGGCGCTGGTGTTTTTGCTGTTCAGGCCACAGGGCCTGTTCGGTGAAAAAATCATCGATCGCGTCTAGATATGAAGCCCCCACGCTTTTCACTTCGCCTTCGGCTCCGTGTAATGCGCTGCCCCCCGGGGGGGCCGCTGCGCCTGCGGCCCGGCAAAGCCGGTTCCGCGGCCCCTGCTGAATGGGGCGCACCCGTACGCAAAACTTCGTTTATCTCGATCTAACACCGGTTCACCTTTATGTTCTACAGAGAAAACGGCCAGTTCAAGACCAGCTATCGCGCCGACCAGCAGATATTTCCGATCGCGCAGGATCGCATCGTCATGCTGGCCCTGCTGGCCGTCGCCTTCATCGCCGTGCCCGCCATGGCCAGCGACTACCTGTTCCGCGCCATCCTCATGCCTTTTGTGATCATGTCGCTGGCGGCGCTGGGCGTGAATATCCTGGCCGGCTACTGCGGCCAGATCTCGTTGGGCTCGGGGGCCTTCATGGCGGTGGGTGCTTACGGCGCCTACAACTTTTTCGCCCGTATCCCCGGCATGCCGCTGATCGTCACCTTGATTTTGGGCGGCCTGTGCGCCACGGTATTCGGCATCCTTTTCGGCCTGCCCAGCCTGCGCGTCAAGGGCCTGTACCTGGCCGTGGCCACGCTGGCGGCGCAGTTCTTCGCGGACTGGATGTTTTTGCGCATCAAGTGGTTCACGCTGGACAACGCCTCAGGCTCGGTGGCCGTGTCCAACCTGCAGGTCTTCGGCCTGCCGCTGGAAAGTGATGTGAGCAAGTACCTGTTCTGCCTCAGCGTGCTGTGTGTGTTGAGCCTTGCGGCCAAGAACCTCGTGCGCGGCGCCATAGGCCGCGAGTGGATGGCCATACGCGACATGGACGTGGCGGCCGCCGTGATCGGCATACGCCCCATGTACGCCAAGCTCAGTGCCTTCGCGGTCAGCTCCTTCATCATCGGCGTGGCCGGCGCACTCTGGGCATTCTTCTACCTGGGTGCCTGGGAGCCGGGCGCCTTCTCGGTGGACCTGTCCTTCAAGCTGCTGTTCATGGTGATCATCGGCGGCATGGGATCCATCATGGGCAGCTTCTTCGGCGCCGCCTTCATCGTGATCCTGCCGATCGCGCTCAGCCGCTTGCTGCCGCTGCTGGCCTCCATGGCCGGTGTCGAGATCACCACCACAGCCGCCTCGCATGCCGAGCTGATGGTCTTCGGCGGCCTGATCGTATGGTTCCTGATTGTCGAGCCGCACGGGCTGGCCAAGCTCTGGTCCACCGCCAAGCAAAAGCTGCGCCTATGGCCCTTCCCCCATTGAGAGAGCCGCACGTGCACGCACCAAGCCGCCCCATATGCTCGCTAGTCCCGATGCGCCGGCCGGCTCCGCAATGTTTACTGACAACGTCGTTCCTTTAACACCCACAGGAGAAGTTCATGAAGATTCGCCAACTCGTTCTAGCCGCGGCCGTCGTGGCCACCAGTGCCACCGCGCTGCTCGGCGGTACGGCCTTCGCCCAGGCCAAGCAGCAGTACATGCCGGTGCTGTCCTACCGCACCGGCCCGTATGCGCCTAACGGCACGCCTATCGCCAACGGCATCGTCGACTACTACAGGCTCACCAACGCGCGCGGCGGCATCAATGGCGTGAAACTTCTGGTCGAGGAGTGCGAAACCGGCTACGACACCGCGCGCAGCGTGGAGTGCTATGAGCGCCTCAAGGGCAACAACGGCGGCGCCGCCGTGATCCAGCCCTGGTCGACAGGCGCCACCTTCGCCATCACGGAAAAAGCCCCGACCGACAAGATCCCGCTGGTGACCCTGGGCTATGGCCGCAGCGAAAGCGCCGATGGCACGGTGTTCAAATGGAATTTCCCGCTGGCAGGCAACTACTGGGTGGCCGGCGACGTGATCATCCAGGCCATCGGCAAGAAGGAAGGCGGGCTCGACAAGCTCAAGGGCAAGAAGATCGCGCTGGTCTACCACGACAGCCCCTTCGGCAAGGAGTCGCTGCCCATCCTGCAGGAGCGTGCCAGGGCGCACGGCTTCCAGCTGATCGAGCTGCCGGTGACGGCCCCCGGCGTGGAACAAAAGGCCACCTGGCTGCAGGTGCGCCAGTCGCGCCCCGACTACACCATCTTGTGGGGCTTCGGCGTGATGAACTCCACCGCGCTCAAGGAAGCCCAGGCCACCGGCTACCCGCGCGAGAAGATGTACGGCGTGTGGTGGTCGGGCGCCGAACCCGATGTGCGCGACGTGGGTGACGGCGCCAAGGGCTACAACGCCGTGGCACTGCAAAACAGCTCGGACTTCGACGCCAAGGTGGTCAAGGAAACCCTGAGCAGCCTGCACGCCAAGGGCCAGGGCACAGGCCCCAAGGAAGAGGTAGGCCAGGTACTGTGGCTGCGCGGCGCCATGAGCGCCATGCTCACCGTCGAAGGCATACGCGCCGCCCAGGAGCGCTTCGGCAAAGGCAAGGTCATGACCGGCGAGCAGGTGCGCTGGGGTCTGGAGAACCTGAACCTCACCCAGGCCAAGCTGGATGCACTGGGCTTCAGCGGCGTGCTGCGCCCCATCAGCACTTCCTGCCAGGACCACATGGGCGCCACCTGGGCTCGCATATCGACCTGGGACGGCAAGGCCTGGAAGATCAGCAGCGACTGGATGCAGGGTGACGAGCAGATCATCAAGCCCATGGTCAAGGCCAACGCCGCCAAGTACGCCGCCGAGAAGAAGCTGGCGCCGCGCACCCCGGCCGACTGCCAGTCTTGAGCGGCGTAGCCGCTCAGCTGGCTTTGCCAGGTACTGACGGCACCCGCCCCAACCCCTCCCGCCAGGCGGGAGGGGCGCGGCTCTCGCGAGCCGCCAGCCTTGAGGGCTGCCCTTACCGGCAGCCCTCAAGATTGGTCAGGAAAAAATATGGACACACCTAACATCATTCTCAACGTCAACGGCATCGAGGTCATCTACAACCATGTGATCCTGGTGCTCAAAGGCGTTTCCCTGCAGGTGCCGCAAGGAAAAATCGTCGCCATCCTGGGCGGCAACGGCGCGGGAAAAACCACAACCCTGCGCGCCGTCTCCAACCTGCTGCAGGGCGAGCGCGGCGCGGTCACCAAGGGCTCCATCGAGCTGCGCGGCGAGCGCATCGAGAACCTCTCGCCGGCCGACCTGGTGCAGCGCGGCGTGGTGCAGGTGATGGAAGGGCGCCACTGCTTCGCCCACCTGACCATCGAAGAAAACCTGCTGACCGGTGCCTACACGCGCAGCAGCAAGGCCGAAGTGGCCGCCAACCTCGAGAAAGTCTACAACTACTTTCCGCGCCTGAAAACCCGGAGTACTTCGCAGGCGGCTTATACGTCGGGCGGCGAGCAGCAGATGTGCGCCATCGGCCGGGCCCTGATGGCCAGCCCGTCCATGGTGCTGCTGGACGAGCCCTCCATGGGCCTGGCGCCGCAGATCGTCGAGGAGGTCTTCAACATCGTGAAAGACCTGAACCAGAAGGAGCAGGTCACCTTCCTGCTGGCCGAGCAGAACACCAATATGGCGCTGAAGTACGCCGACTACGGCTACATCATGGAAAGCGGCCGCGTGGTGATGGACGGCGCGGCCGCCGACCTGGCCAACAACGAGGACGTGAAAGAGTTCTACCTTGGCGTGGGCGGCGGCGAGCGCAAGAGTTTCAAGGACGTCAAGAGCTACAAGCGCCGCAAGCGTTGGCTGGCCTGAGGGGGATAGGGACATGAGCAATTTCTTCGACACCCTGGAACACCGGCCGCATGCCAGCCGCGAGGCCGCCCAGCTGGCCGCGCTGCCGCAGCAGATCGCGCACGCGCAGTCGCACGCGCCGGCTTTTGCCGGCATCCTCAAAGGCGTGAGCGGCGCGGCCGTCAGCTCGCGCGCCGCGCTGGCGCGCCTGCCCGTCACGCGCAAGTACGAATTGCTCGAGCGCCAGCAGGCTTCGCGCGAGGCGGGCGGCGACCCCTTCGGCGGCTTCAGCGCGCTGCGCTATGGCGCCGCGATGCCGCGCGTGTTCGCCAGCCCCGGCACGATTTACGAACCCGACAGCACGCGCAAGGACTACTGGCGCATGGCGCGCGCGCTGCACGCCGCCGGCTTCAGGCCCGGGCAGCTGGTGCACAACTGCTTCAGCTACCACTTCGTGCCCGCCGGCACCATGATGGAAAGCGGCGCCCATGCGCTGGGCTGCACGGTGTTTCCGGGCGGCACCGGGCAGACCGAGCAGCAGGTGCAGGCCATGGCCGAGCTCAAGCCCGCCGGTTATGTCGGCACGCCCAGCTTCCTCAAAATCATTGTCGACAAGGCCGCCGAGATGAAGGTGGGGCTGCCCAGCGTGACCCGAGCCATGGTCTCGGGCGAGGCCTGCCCGCCCAGCCTGCGCGACTGGTTCGCCGAGCACGGCATCGCCGCCTACCAGTGCTATGCCTCGGCCGACCTCGGGCTGATCGCCTATGAAACCGAGGCCCGCGAAGGCCTGGTACTGGACGAAGGCGTGATCGTGGAAATCGTGCGCCCCGGCACCGGCGACCCGGTCGCCGAAGGCGAGGTCGGCGAGCTCGTGGTCACCACGCTGAACCCCGACTACCCGCTGATCCGCTTCGGCACCGGCGACCTCTCGGCCGTGCTGCCGGGCCACTGCCCGAGCGGGCGCACCAACACGCGCATCAAAGGCTGGATGGGCCGGGCCGACCAGACCGTCAAGGTGCGCGGCATGTTTGTGCACCCGGGCCAGGTCGCCGACATCGCGAAACGTTTTCCTGAAGTGCTCAAGGCCAGGCTGGTGGTCAGCGGCGAAATGGCCAACGACAGCATGCACTTCCAGGCTGAGGCCTCATCCACCCCCGACGGATTGGACCAGCGCATAGGGGAAGCCATACGCGATGTCACCAAGCTGCGCGGCACGGTGCAGCTGGTCGCGCCCGGCAGTCTCCCCAACGACGGAAAGGTTATTGAGGACGCTCGGAGTTACAAGTAAAAGTAGCCTGAAAGGCCGCATAAACAGTGCTTCCTAACGGTTCTTGACGTTTCCTTAAACCCGGAAAGACGGGTTCATAAAGGGGATAGCCCTTACGTAGTTCCCGCGATGTTTACGCCGTAAGGGGACCGTAAACTTGGCGCGTTCAATACTAGGAGACGCTCATGAAACGCCTGTTAATCCTCGCCGCCGCCGCGACGGCCATGTTTGCCGCCCACGCGCAAGCCCCCGCCTTCCCCGGCTCCAAACCCATCAGCCTTGTGGTGCCCTTCGCGGCCGGCGGCCCCACAGACCGCGTCGCGCGCGACCTCGCTGAAGCCATGCGCAAAGCCATGGGCGGCAGCGCCAACTTCGTTGTTGAAAACGTCAACGGCGCCGGCGGCACCATAGGCGCGGCCAAGGTGGCGCGCGCCACCCCTGACGGCCACACCCTGCTGGTACACCACATCGGCATGGCCGCCGCGACGGGCCTGTACCGCAAGCTGCCTTACWAGGTGCCCGAGGATTTTGAGTTCCTCGGCATGGTCAACGAAGTGCCCATGACAATCATCGGCAAGCCGCAGCTGGCCGCCAACAACTACCGCGACTTCGAGAACTACATCCGCGCCAATTCCGGCAAGCTCAACATCGCCCACGCCGGCCTGGGCTCGGCTTCGCACCTGTGCGGCCTGATGTGGCAGGCGGCCATCAACGCCAAAGACGCGATGACCACCATCCCCTTCGGCGGCACCGCCCCGGCCATGAATGCGCTGGTCGGCGGCCAGGTCGACATGATGTGCGACCAGACCACCAACACCACCGGCCAGATCGAAGCCGGCCGCGTCAAGGCCTTTGCCGTGACCACCGCCAAGCCGCTGTCGAACAACAAGCTGCTCAAAGACTACCCGACGCTGCAGGACATGGGCCTCAAGGGCTTCGACCTGACCGTCTGGCACGGCCTCTACGCACCCAAGGGCACGCCCCCGGCCGTGCTGACCCAGCTCAACAACGCACTCAAAGCGGCCCTGAAAGATCCCGAATTCATCAAGAAGCAGGAAGGCCTGGGCGCCGTGGTGGTGACCGACAACCGCGGCGACCCCGCCGCCCACAAGGCGT
Source organism: Polaromonas sp. P1_G2 (assembly GCF_056405515.1). Classification (NCBI taxonomy): domain Bacteria; kingdom Pseudomonadati; phylum Pseudomonadota; class Betaproteobacteria; order Burkholderiales; family Comamonadaceae; genus Polaromonas; species Polaromonas sp. P1_G2. The sequence goes on along the minus strand of NZ_JBFUBY010000002.1, from coordinate 26,381 downwards.
TTGTGGTCGGCCAGATCGCCAAGCTCAAGCCCGTGATCGAAGCCGCCGGCAAGTTTGCCGACTGATCCATTCCCCGTTTTGATTGCCAAGCCGCCCGGTTCGCGCCGGGCGGCTTTTTTTATGGCGGCTGGGTTGAAACCCTCTTGAAGCACCCGCTTGCGCACGCTATCTTCAAGTGACCCCCGGCCGCGTGCCGGCCATCCCCTGGAGCCTCTCTTGAACAACAACAGCAAACCCTTTCTTTCCCGTCGCTCCGGCGCTTTCCTGGCCACCGCGCTGGCCGCCCTCACCACCTTCATGGCCACGCCCTCGGCCTGGGCCCAAAGCGCCAGCTGGCCCGCCAGGCCCGTCAAAATCGTCGTGCCCTTCGCGCCCGGCGGCACCACCGACATCCTGGCCCGCGCCATGGCGCCTGAACTCTCCAAAGCCTTCGGCCAGCCTTTTGTCGTCGAGAACCGCGCCGGCGCCGGTGGCAACATAGGCGCCGACGTGGTCGCCAAGTCCACGCCCGACGGCTACACCCTGCTGATGGGCACCGTCGGCACACACGGCATCAACAAATCGCTGTATTCGAAAATGGCCTACGACCCACAAAAAGACTTCGCGCCCATCACGCTGGTCGCGGGCGTTCCCAACGTCATGGTCGTCAACACCGAAAAAGCCAAGGCCGCCGGCATCAACAACGTCACCGACTTCATACGCGCCGCCAAAGCAAAACCCGGCACCTTCAACATGGCCTCCAGCGGCAACGGCACCTCCATTCACCTGGCCGGCGAGCTGTTCAAGACCATGAGCGGCACCTATATGACGCATTTCCCCTACAGCGGCTCCGGCCCCGCGCTACTCGCTTTGGTGGGCGGCGACATGGACGTCATGTTCGACAACCTGCCCTCTTCCATGCAGCTCATCAAGTCCGGCAAACTCAAAGCCTTGGCCGTCACCAGCTCAGAACGCTCAGCCGCCCTGCCCGACGTGCCCACCATAGAACAAGCCGGCGGCCCGGCCCTAAAAGGCTATGACGCCAGCTCCTGGTTCGGCCTGCTCGCACCCACCGGCACATCGCCCGACATCGTGAACCGCATCCAGCAGGAAGCCGCCAAGGCGCTGGGCACGCCGACGATGAAGGAGAAACTGCTCGCGCAAGGCGCGATCCCCGGCGGGAATACGCCGGCACAGTTCACGGCCTTTATCAATGCCGAGCACAAGAAGTGGGCGCAGGTGGTGAAGGCTTCTGGGGCGAAGGTGGATTAAGTTCATTTTTTTGGAACGATAAATAGTGAATTTTCAACAGATCGGCGAGTATCTGGTTGCAACCCGTATCACAGGGCCAACACACAACATGCTGCAATTGCAGTTGTCGTCTGATCCAAATAGCTCGCCTGGCGTCGAGGTACTTCCCGGAGTTGGTCCAAACCAAGGTGCGCTGAATTCACAAGAGGTGTTGCGCCAGGTGATCGCCGGCGTGGAAGCAGCCAACATAGAGTTCAAATGCGACTATCGCGTGGGCAGGGTTCGGTTTGTAGAAAACGATTCCAGGCCTGAGTCTGTTTACAAAGAACTAGCGGCATTCATAGTCGGGCAGGTTGTGCATGGCTAGCCCGCGCTCCATCCATTGCGTCGCACGTTAGGCCACACATGCCCAGCACGAGCCCATTGCAAATTGCCGAAGAGCTCTTCGTCTCGTATCAAGGCCCAGGGACAGAGGCTGCGCGAATCGGCGAAGCGGCTTCTCATGTGCTTCTGCAAGGACGAACACCCGATGCCCTGTCCGCCGCTGAAACGCGTTGCCTCCTAAGAGCCTATAACTGGGCGTCCCGGCACGAGGATGGCTTTGACCTTGCCAAACGCGCATTCCAACGGTGGGGCGACGAATTCTTGCTAGACCTGCGCCACGCGCTATACATCACGTCCTACTGGCCCAAAGGCGCCTACGCCGCTCGCGCCGATGAACTGATACGCGAAGGGATAGGCCCTGCAAGTTATTGGTACATGTCAAAGGCTGATTGGTGGGTGACTGAAGCCACCGGCGAGCATGACAGCGAACTAGAGTGGTACCCGGGCGACGAAATCGTTGATCAAGCGGCATTGGATCAAGCCGCGATTGAGCTCGATGCCGCAATCAAGTTCTCTTCTCCGAGTTCCAAACTTCCTGATGCCAGCTGGAAGGAGCGGTATGCACCACTCCTGGAGCAGCCTCGCTTCAGCCGATTCCTGCCAGAGGCGGGTGCTCTCTAACGTTAGACCGCACATGTTGCCGAAGCACGTGCTTGAGTTCCTCAATCGTGGCGACAGCGTCGCCGCCGAGGTTCTGGTTGAACCGAGCGGTACGCGATGCTTTGTGCGCATTCGGCCTGTAGCGAAGCCTGGCGTTCCTCGCGACGAAAGAAGGTACCTGAACTCGACGTGGTCCCTTTGGGAGTATTGGGATTTCGAGTTCCGTCGCTTCACGCTTCAAGAGGGGTGGGCAGGGGATGAATGGAACTACGATCGCTACATCGTGAGCGATGCGCGCCGAACGACATACGACCCGGCTTCCTTTCAGTTGCTCCTAGCTGAATGGATTCCCGATGCAGCACTCCTTCAGCACATCTCGGAATCGCCATGTCCGGAGTGATGAGGTTTAACCGGTTGGTATGACCACAATGCATACTTCGAGGATGAACGGAACTACACCGTCGCTTCTGACCACCCATTCAGAGCGAGTTTTCACGATTGATCACTTTCTTACCGCGGCGGACTGTGCCGACTTGATTGCTTTGGCTGATGCGCATGGATTCGAGTCGGCGGGTGTGCGCACTGCCGAGGGCCAGCGATCCATGCCCATGGTGCGTAACAACGAGCGCACATTGTTTGAATCGCCTCACTGGGTGCAGCGCTTGTGGGAAGGCCTGGCGGCGGCTGCGCTGCCGACGCTCGAAGGACAGAAGGCTGTAGGCCTGCCCAAGGACCTCCGCTTCTACAAGTATTCGCCGGGGCAGCGCTTCAAGATGCACAAGGACGGCCCGTGGATGGAGGGCGGCCTCACCAGTCGGCTGACTTTCCTGGTCTACCTCAACGAAAACTTCATCGGTGGTGAAACCGATTTCCGGGACTTCAAAATCCTGCCCCGGACCGGCCGCGCCCTGCTTTTTATCCACGATACCTGGCACGAGGGCGCTACCGTCGAGCAAGGAACAAAGTACGTTCTGCGTTCTGATGTTCTTTATGGGGTCGCGCCTTAGTGGTGCGGCGTCCAGGGCCTCACTTTTTCTCGCATCGCCGACACAGACCAAGGACCGTGGCGCCTTGCAGATAAACTCCCACGAACAAAAGGGAGGATCGTCATGAACACCAAAGCAGCACGTCGCCGTGCAGGCTACTTTTCGGCTATCTGCGTCTTGGCCGCCGTACTTCAGCTCAGCAGCCTGCCGGTCTTTGCGCAGGCGGCCGCACCAGCCAATGCCCAGATCACTTCGCGCCTGGACCAAGTTACCAAGATGCTCGCCGGCGCTGCATCCCGCGATGCCAATGCGGTATGGGATGCGAAGACGGAGATTGAAGAGCTGCCCTACCCGGCTCGCGGCGACCGCAAGCTCGCGCGGCGGCTGAACACCACGGCGCTGGAAAAGTTCAAGGCTGACCAGATGGCCGATTCGGCGGCCGATTTTGAAAAGGCGCGGCGGGCCGATCCCTCGGACCAGGAGATCGCCAACAACTACGGCTACATGCTGTACCGCGCGGGCAAGCTGACCGAGGCGGAAGCGCAGCTGCGCTACACGCTGGCGCTGGCGCCGGCACGGGCTGCGGCCTGGGCCAACCTGGCAGAGGTGTTTGGGGCGCAGGGGCAGGTGCAGCGCTCGGCGGATGCGTTTGTGGTGTCGCATCGCTTTTCACGCAACCCGGACACGACGCGCCAGTACATTGAAAAATTTGCCGCCTCCACGACGGACTCGGCGGGCCTGAAGCAGGGCGCGGCGCAGGCGCTTTCACGGCTGTTCCCCACTGCGGGTGCAAATGGCGCCGCGGCGGCTGCCGCGCAGCCGCTGGCCGGCACGGCGGCTGAACGCAATGTGGCTGCGCAGACGGAAATGGCTGCGGCGGCAGGCGCTGCTGCGGCAACCCCCGCTGCGGTCCGCGCGCCCGCCGCTACCGATGCGGTCAAAGCGGCGCCGGTGTCGCTGGCGAACCCATTTGCGCGGCTGCTGTCGCAGCTGCCGAACCCTGAAGTCGCGGCGCTGTTCCAGGCGGCTTCCAAGGGTAACGCCGGCACGCGTGAAGAGCTGCTGCGCCTGGCCAATGGCGGCAATGCCCGCGCGCAGCACGCCGTGGCGATGCTTTACAACAACGGGATGGGCGTAGAGGTGAACCACGAGCTGGCCAATACCTGGTACCGCAAGTCGGCGGACGCGGGTTTTGTGCTGGCGCAGGCCAGCCTCGCGTGGAACCAGCACAACGGCATCGGCACGGCGGTCGACCCCGCGCTGGCCTTTGAGAACTACCGGCGCGCCGCAGAGCAGGGCCACCCCTATGCGATGAACAATGTGGCGGTGATGTATTACCGGGGCCAGGGCACGCGGCCAGACGTGAAAGCCTCGTTTGACTGGTTTATGCGGGCGGCGGAAGCGGGCCTGGCGCGCGGCGCGCACAACGTGGCCTCGCAGCTGGAAAACGGCAACGGCCAGCCGGCGGATCCGCGCAAGGCCTTTGCCTATTACCTGTCGGCGGCGACGTCGGGGTTTGCGCAGTCGCAGTACAAGGTGGGCCACGCCTATGAATACGGATGGGGCGGCACGCAAGACAAGGCTGCTGCTGCCGAGTGGTACAAAAAAGCGGCGCTGCAGGGCCTTGAGCCGGCGAAGGATGCCTTGAAGCGGCTGGGCGTGACTGACTTTTAAAGCACCGGCCGCGGATCACAGGATCCCAAGTCGCCTTTTCGAGCAAAAAGAAAAAGCCCTGTCACCAGGGCTTTTTTTATGGATGGCGGACGCGCTTACGGTAGTCAGACGCCCCAGACCACCTCATGCCCGGACTTGAGGTTGCGCTGCAGCATGTCGATAAAAGGCACGGCGCGCTGGCGCAGGCCCAGGCCGTCGCCGGGGACGACGCCGTCTTCGGCATTGGCGTCATGGGCTTCCTCGTGCGCGATGGCGGCCTGCAGGGCGGCGATGGCGGCGGGCATCTGTTCGGGCAGGATGATGCCCTTGGGGGCGGGGTCTTTGCCGATGATTTCGAGGACCTTGCGGCCGTTGGCTTCGAGCATGATCACATCGCCGGCGTCTTTGGATTTGAATTTGTAAAGCATGGAGAACTCCTCAAGTTGGACAGACAGGCCATTATGGAAAGTTTTGATCCTCATGTATGTAGGCAGGTTCCACCTGTTGCCGCCTCGGGGTTTTCCGGCCGCGGCTGCAGGGCCGGCCGCGCGGCTCAAGCAAAATAGCGGCCTATGTTCAATATCGCCACTGTCCCCAAGTCGGCCCGCCAGGCGCTCAGCCAGGACGGCCTGAGCCTGCTGAACCCGGCCGAGCTGACGGCCACGCTGGAACTGGGTACCGCCTGGGCGCCGGCCTGGAATGCACTGACGGCCTCCTGGGACAGGCTGCCGCCGGACGCCCACCTGAAGGACGGCGGGCATTACCGCAAGCGCCGGCATTCGTGTTTTGTGCAGGAGCTGGCCGCGGGCACGCTGGTACAGACGCCGCACCGCGCGCACTGGCAGCCGACGGATTACAACGCGCTRCACGGCGGCTTTGAGCGCTGGTTCGAGCCTGTGGAGCCTGCCGTGGCGGGCGCCACGGCGTGGACGGACCTGATAGCCGGCCTGGGCAAGCTGTTTGCCCAGGTGCAGCCGGCCGAGCGCTGGCACATCGAGGCTCACCAGTTCCGCATCGACACGGCGGGCGGTGTGGGCCGGCCGACGCCGGAGGGCGCGCACCGCGACGGTGTGGACTTTGTGGTGGTGATGATGGTGGCGCGCCACGGCGTGAAGGGCGGCGAGACCCGGGTGTTCGATGCCAACGGCCCGCATGGCGTGCGATTTGTGATGCGGGAGCCGCTGACGGCGCTGCTGCTGGACGATGCGCGGGTGATCCACGAGACCACGCCGATACTGCCGGCGGACGACCAGCCTGGCGCCGGATTCCGCGATACGCTGGTGCTCACTTACCGGGCAGCTGCCTTCCAGGCACCCTGAATCCCGGGGCCGGGCTCCCGGTCCACCACTTGCCTTCCCGTCACAAAGTCTTGCACGCCTTGCGGTAAAACCCGCTTGACGGATTTAGTTTAAACCTAAACAATTAAGGCAAGATTAATCCAGAGAGTACGCTTTCATGCACATTCTTTGCCTGGGCGGTGGTCCCGCAGGTTTGTATTTCGCCCTGCTGATGAAGCTGCAAAACCCGGCCCACCAGGTGACGGTGGTAGAGCGCAACCGGCCTTTCGACACCTTCGGCTGGGGCGTGGTGCTGTCGGACCAGACCCTGGGCAACCTGCGCGCGGCCGACCCGGTCAGCGCGCAGCTGATCGGCGATGCCTTCAACCACTGGGATGACGTGGAGGTGTTCTTCAAGGGGCGCTCCGTGCGCTCCGGCGGCCACGGCTTTTGCGGGATCGGGCGCAAGCGCCTGCTCAATATCCTGCAGGAACGCTGCATCGCGCTGGGCGTGGACCTGGTGTTTGAAACCGACGTGCAGGACGACCAGGCCATCGCGGCGCAGTACAAGGCCGACGTGGTGATCGCCAGCGACGGGCTGAACAGCCGCATCCGCAACCGTTATGCCGACACCTTCAAGCCCGACGTCGAGCTGCGCGCCTGCCGTTTTGTCTGGCTGGGCACGCACAAGACTTTCGACGCCTTCACCTTTGCATTCGAGCAGACCGAGCACGGCTGGTTCGCGGCGCACGCCTACAAGTTTGACGAGAACACCTCGACCTTTATCGTGGAGACGCCGGAAGCGGTGTGGAAGGCCCACGGTCTGGACCAGATGAGCCAGGAGGACGGCATCGCGTTTTGCGAGCGACTGTTCGCCAAGTACCTGGACGGCAATGCGCTGATGAACAACGCGACGCACGTGCGCGGCTCGGCGATCTGGATACGCTTTCCGCGCGTGGTGTGCGAGCGCTGGGTGCATGAGGCCGACATCGACGGCAAACAAGTGCCGATTGTGTTGATGGGCGATGCGGCGCACACCGCGCATTTCTCGATCGGCAGCGGGACCAAGCTGGCCCTGGAAGATGCGATTGAATTGACCAATTGTTTTGCGCAGCACGGCGATGCCACGGCGGCGCTGCAGGCCTATGAAGCGCTGCGCTCGGTCGAGGTGCTGAAGATCCAGAACGCGGCACGCAACTCGACCGAATGGTTCGAGAACGTGGATCGCTACAGYGGCATGGGGGCCGAGCAGTTCTTTTATTCGCTGCTGACGCGCTCGCAGCGCATCAGCCATGAAAACCTGCGCGTGCGCGATGCAGCCTGGCTACAAGGTTATGAGCAGTGGCTGGCCAGGAGCAATGCTGCCCACGCGCCGCCGCCCATGCTGCTGCCGCTCAAGGTGCGCGAACTCAGTTTGAAGAATCGCATTGTCGTGTCGCCCATGGCCACCTACAGCGCGGTGGATGGCGTGCCCCAGGACTTTCACCTGGTGCACCTGGGCGCGCGCGCGCTGGGTGGCGCGGCGCTGGTGTTTGTGGAAATGACTTCGCCCTGCCCCGAAGGCCGCATCACGCCGGGCTGCCCGGGCCTGTGGAACGAAGCGCAGACCACTGCCTTCAAGCGCATCGTGAATTTTGTGCATGCCTCGGGCGCGGGTGCAAAGATGGGCCTGCAGCTGGGCCACAGCGGGCCCAAGGGTTCAACGCAGGTGGGCTGGGAAGCGTCCGACGAGCCGCTGCCCAGCGGCAACTGGCCGTTGCTGGCGGCCAGCGCGGTGGCTTACGGCCCGACCAACCAGGTTCCGCAGGCGATGACGCGTGCCGACATGGACCGTGTGAAGGCGGAGTTTGTGCAATCCACCCGCTATGCAGCCGACGCCGGCTTTGACTGGCTGGAACTGCATTGCGCGCACGGCTACCTGCTGTCGAGCTTTATCACGCCGCTGACCAACCAGCGCACGGACGACTACGGTGGCAGCCTGGAAAACCGCTGCCGCTTTCCGCTCGAGGTGTTCAGCGCGATGCGCGCGATATGGCCGGCGCATCTGCCCATGAGCGTGCGGATCTCGGCGCACGACTGGGCGCCGGGCGGCAACACGGCGGACGACGCGGTGGCCATTGCGCGCATGTTCAAGGCCGCGGGCTGCGATTTCATCGACGTGTCGTCGGGCCAGACCACGCGTGCGGCCAAGCCGATTTATGGCCGCATGTACCAGACGCCATTTGCCGACCGCATCCGCAACGAGGTGGGCATACAGACCATCGCCGTGGGCGCGATCTCGGAAGTCGACCACGTCAACAGCATCATCGCGGCGGGCCGCGCAGACCTGTGCGCGATTGCGCGCCCGCACCTGGCCGACCCGGCCTGGACGCTGCACGAGGCCGCCAAACTGCAAAGCCGCCACGTGAACTGGCCTCAGCCCTACCTGAGCGGGCGCGACCAGCTCTACCGCGAGGTCGCCAAACAGAAAGAGATGGCGGCACAGGCCGCGATCAGCAAATAAGCAAATAAGCAATAAAGCGCAAGTACACAAGGAGACCCCCATGGACATGGAAGCACGAGGCCACAGCGAACACCCTGAAGCATTGCGGCTCTGGCTGCGCATGCTGACCTGCACGCAGTTGGTGGAAAAGCAGGTGCGCACGCAGCTGCGCGAGCAGTTCGACACCACGCTGCCGCGTTTTGACCTGATGGCGCAGCTCGAGCGCAGCCCCGAGGGCCTGAAGATGAACGAGCTATCACGCCGCATGATGGTGACGGGCGGCAACGTGACGGGCATCACCGACCAGCTGGTGGCCGAAGGGCTGGTGGAGCGCGTGGACGTTGAAGGCGACCGCCGCGCCTACCGCGTACGCCTGACGCCGCGCGGGCGAAAACTCTTCGACGAGATGGCGAGCGAGCACGAAGCCTGGATCGTCGCGGCTTTCGAGGCCCTGTCGCCGCGCGAAGTCGAATCACTGCACAAGCTGCTGGGTAAGGTCAAGCAGCACCACAACCAACTCGCCGACACCAAACTGGAGACGACATGAAACATTACATCGGCCTGGCCAACCCCATGCGCTCGCATTTTGATGCGATGGCCCACTACCAGGCGGAGCATTTCGCCTATTCCTTCGATGCCGGCGTCGCGACGCTGACGCTGAACCGGCCCGAGCGCAAGAACCCGCTGACCTTTGATTCCTATGCCGAGCTGCGCGATTTGTTCCGCACGCTGAACAGCGCAACGGATGTGAAGACGGTGGTGATCACCGGCGCGGGCGGCAATTTCTGCTCGGGCGGCGACGTGCATGAAATCATCGGGCCGCTGACCAAGATGAGCATGCCGGAAATGCTGGAGTTCACGCGCATGACGGGCGACCTGATCAAGGCCATGCGCCTGTGCCCGCAGCCCATCATCGCGGCGATTGACGGCATTTGCGCCGGCGCCGGCGCCATGATGGCGCTGGCGGCCGACATGCGCCTGGGCACGGCGCAGGCCAAGACGGCCTTCCTGTTCACGCGCGTGGGCCTGGCCGGCGCCGACATGGGCGCCTGCGCGCTGCTGCCGCGCCTGATAGGCCAGGGGCGCGCCTCGGAGCTGCTGTTCACCGGAAGGGCCATGAGCGCGCAGGAGGGCCTGGCCTGGGGATTTTTCAACGCGCTGCATGAGCCGCAAGACGTGCTGGCGCAAGCGCAAAAGCTGGCGCAAGAGCTGGCCGAGGGCCCGACCTTCGCGCACGGCATGACCAAGACCATGCTGCACCAGGAATGGGCCATGACGCTGGACCAGGCGATTGAAGCCGAGGCGCAGGCGCAGGCCATCTGCATGCAGACGCAGGATTTCACGCGCGCCTACAAGGCGTTTTCAGCCAAGAAAAAACCTGTGTTCCAGGGTGATTGAACATGAAATCGACGACCGCCCACCTGGCCCTGCCTTTTTTTGACGAGGTTCACCGCGAACTGGGTTCACGCCTGGCCGGGTGGATGCCGCAGCAGCACATCGACGAGAGCGACGACCGCAAGGCCTGCAAGGAGTGGGTGAGCCTGCTGGGCGCCGAGGGCTGGCTGCGCTACTGCGTGCCGGCGGGCAAAGATGGCGCGCTGGGCGGTGCACTGGAAAAACTCGATTCGCGTGCGCTGGTGATCCTGCGCGAGACGCTGGCTTTTCATTCGCCCCTGGCCGACTTCGCCTTTGCGATGCAAGGGCTGGGCAGCGGTGCGATCACGCTGGCGGGCACGCCGGCGCAGCAGGCGGCGTATTTGCCGCTGGTAGCCAGCGGCCAGAAGATCGCGGCCTTCGCCTTGAGCGAGCCCGACGCGGGATCTGACGCGGGCGCCATGGCGACCGCCGCCACGGACACCGGCGAAGGCTGGGCGCTGAACGGCAGCAAAACCTGGATCAGCAACGGCGGCATCGCGGATTTTTACGTGACCTTCGCCAAGACCGACCCGCAGGCCGGCACGCGCGGCATCACGGCCTTTATCGTCGATGCCGACAGCGCGGGCCTGGACAGCAGCGAACACATCGCCGTGATGGCGCCGCACCCGCTGGCCACGCTGAAGTTCGCGCATTGCAAGTTGCCGAAGGATGCGCAGCTGGGCGCGCTGCACGGTGGCTTCAAGCTGGCGATGCAGACGCTGGACATTTTCCGCGCCTCCGTCGCTGCCGCCGCTCTGGGCATGGCGCGCCGTGCGCTGGCCGAGGCGGTGCGCTTCTCCAAAGAACGCAAGATGTTCGGCCAGACCCTGGCGGACTTCCAGCTCACGCAGGCCAAACTCGGCGAGATGGCGGCGCTGGTCGACGCGGCCGCGCTGCTGACCTACCGCGCGGCCTGGATGCGCGACGAGAGCGAACGCCTGGGTACCGGTGCGCGCATCACCGCCGAGGCGGCCATGGCCAAGATGACGGCCACAGAGAACGCGCAGAAAGTCATCGACATGGCGCTGCAGATGCACGGCGGCCTGGGCGTGAAAGTCGGCACCAAGGTGGAAAGCCTGTACCGCGACATCCGCTCGCTGCGCATCTACGAAGGCGCGACCGAAGTGCAGCAACTCATCATTGGAAAGGCCGTACTGCAATCATGAGCACCTCCGTCTCCGACCCCGAGCTTCCTTCCGCCGAAACGATGCCCGCGGCGCCCTCCGCGCAGGCGGACCGCTTTGTTCACGACCGCCTGCCGCCGCCTGAACAGCTGCCGCGCATGGTGTATGCGCTGCCCGAGCTGCGCGTCCCGGCGCGCGCCAACCTCGTGCAACACTTGTTCGAGAAGGCTTTTCGCGAGGGGCGCGCGGACAAGCCGCTGCTGCGCTCGGACAAGATCACGCTGAGCTACACCGACGCGCTGGAGCGTGTGAACCGGATTGCGCAGGTGCTGACCGAAAACTTCGGCCTCAAACCCGGCAACCGGGTGCTGTTGCGCGGCGGCAATTCAATAGGCATGGCGCTGGCCTGGTTGGGCGTGGTCCAGGCCGGGCTGGTCGCGGTGGCCACCATGCCGCTGTTGCGCGCCAAGGAACTCGGCGAGATCATCGAGAAAGCCCGGCCCGCGCTGGCCTTGTGCGATGCCGGCCTGCTGGAGGAACTGCAGGCGGCGCAGGCGCCAGGCGCCACGCTGCCCACCATCGTGCCCTTTAATGTGATGGACGCGCCGGGATCGCTGGCCGTACTGTCGGCGCAGAAAGACGGAAAGTTCACGCCCTGCCCCGTGTCGGCCGACGACATCGCGCTGATGGCCTTCACCTCGGGCACCACCGGCAAGCCCAAGGCCGCCGTGCACACGCACCGCGACGTGCTGGCCGCCTGCGAGGCCTGGCCGCGCCATGTGCTCAAGGCAAAGCCGGACGACATCGTGGTGGGCTCGCCGCCCCTGGCCTTTACCTTCGGCCTGGGCGGCATGCTGATTTTTCCGATGTGGGCGGGCGCCTCCGTGTATTACCCCTCCATAGGCTACACGCCGGAGGCCATGGTCAAGCTCATCAATCAGGTCGGCGCGACGGTCTGCTATACCGCGCCCACGTTTTACCGGCAGATGGCGCCTTTTGCCAAACAGCACGGCGTGCCCGGCCTGCGGCTGTGCGTGAGCGCCGGCGAGAGCCTGCCGGACGCCACGCGCCAGCTGTGGAAGGATGCCACCGGCATCGAGATGGTTGACGGCATAGGCGCGACCGAGATGTTCCACATCTTCATCTCAGCCGCCGGCGCCGAGGTGCGCCGCGGCGCCATCGGCAAGGTGGTGCCAGGTTATACCGCCAAGGTGGTGGACGAGACGGGCGCGGAAGTGCCGCGCGGCACCATCGGCAAGCTGGCCGTGGTGGGGCCCACCGGCTGCCGCTATCTTGATGACGCACGCCAGGGCAACTATGTGAAGAACGGCTGGAACTACCCGGGCGACGCCTTCATGCAGGACGCCGACGGCTATTTCTTCTACCAGGCGCGCGCCGACGACATGATTATCACGGCCGGCTACAACGTGGCCGGGCCCGAGGTGGAAGACGCGCTGCTCAAGCACCCGGCCGTGGCCGAGTGCGGTGTGGTCGGCCTGCCCGATGAGGACCGCGGTATGGTGGTGAAGGCTTTCATCGTGCTCAAGCCCGGCGAGGCCGCCGGCGACACGTTGGCCAAGGCCTTGCAAGACCACGTCAAGGCGACGCTGGTGTTCCGGAGCACAAGCTGATCGCCGGCGGAACCGGCGTGCCCATCGTGGACCTGAAGACCGAGTTCCTGGGCATGTGCCGCAACGGCGATGCGCTCACGATCACGCTGGAATTGACGCGTATCGGCAACTCGAGCTTGGGCATGCAGTACGAAGTCCATGGCGAGGCTGGCGACATCAGGCTCAGGGCGCATGGCGTGGTCGTCTATTCCGAAGTTCCCCACGGCAAGCCTGTGCGCATTCCCGAAGCGTTGCGCAGCGCGCTGCTGCCTTATCTGCAACAAACATCCCCTGGAGACACATGATCAAGAAACTACAACCCCCCGGCTGGGCCGAGCCCAAGGGCTATGCCAACGGCATGCTGGCGCGTGGCGCGCTGCTCTTCGTGGGCGGCCAGATCGGCTGGAATGCGAAGCAGGAGTTCGAGAGCGACGACTTCATCGCACAGACCAGGCAGGCGCTGCAGAACATCCTGGCAGTGCTCCAGGCCGGCGGCGCCGGGCCCGAACACATGGTGCGCATGACCTGGTACATCGTCGACAAGGTGGAGTATGTCGCCAGGCTCAAGGAGCTGGGCGGCGCCTACCGCGAAGTCATGGGCAAGAACTTCCCGGCCATGACCTGCGTCGAGGTGGCGGGCCTGGTGGAAGACCGTGCGCGGGTGGAGATTGAAGTGACGGCGGTGGTGCCGGACTGAGCTGGGTGTGCGGGCCTGTCGGGTGGCGATGCCTGCATCGCTGCTTGATGGCCCTACCGCGGCGCGCATTCAATCAAGAATTCAAGAATGTGAGCCGGAAAGCAAAACGCCTGCTGATGCAGGCGTTTTGCTGTGAGTCCGGAGACTCACGTGTTGGTTGCGCGGGCAAGATTTGAACTTACGACCTTTGGGTTATGAGCCCAACGAGCTACCAGGCTGCTCCACCGCGCGGTATATCCGTATTGTAGCTTACTCTGCCTTGGCCGCGTCAGCGGTAGTGTCTTCCGACACTTCAGGACGGTCCACCAGTTCGACCAAAGCCATGGGTGCATTGTCGCCAACGCGGAAACCCATCTTCAGGATGCGGGTGTAGCCGCCTGGACGGGCCTTGTAGCGCGGGCCGATTTCAGCGAACAGCTTGACGACCATGTCGCGGTCGCGCAGGCGGTCGAATGCCAGGCGCTTGTTGGCCAGCGTGGGTTCTTTGCCCAGGGTGATCATGGGTTCCACCACACGGCGCAATTCCTTGGCCTTTGGCAGGGTGGTCTTGATGACTTCGTGCTGCAGCAGCGAATTCATCATGTTGCGCAGCATGGCGAGGCGGTGCTCGCTGGTGCGGTTGAGTTTACGTAGTCCGTGTCCGTGGCGCATGGTGTGTTTCCTTTTTTAAAATCCGGGCAGCCGTATCAGGTACTGCCCGTGCGAGATCCCCGTTCAGGCGGGATCTTGGGGTTTCTATTATCGCTTATCGAGGCCGGCGGGCGGCCAGCTTTCAAGGCGCATTCCGAGCGTGAGGCCGCGGGAGGCCAGCACTTCCTTGATTTCGTTCAGGGATTTACGTCCCAGGTTGGGGGTCTTGAGCAGCTCGTTTTCAGTGCGCTGGATCAGATCGCCAATGTAGTAAATGTTTTCCGCCTTGAGGCAGTTCGCCGAACGAACGGTGAGTTCGAGCTCGTCGACAGGACGCAACAGGATGGGATCGAACTGCTGCGAGCTGCGCTGAACAGGTGCGTCAAACGCGGCCAGTTCATTGCCTTCGAGCTGCGCGAACACCGCCAGTTGCTCAACCAGGATCTTGGCCGAGGCACGGACAGCATCTTCAGCCGTCACGGCGCCGTTGGTTTCGATTTCCAGCACGAGCTTGTCGAGGTCGGTGCGCTGCTCGACGCGGGCGCTTTCGACGATGTAGCTCACGCGCTTGACGGGCGAGAACGACGCGTCCAGCACGATGCGGCCGATGGACTTCGGCGATTCGTCGCCGTAGCGGCGCTGGTTGCCTGCGACAGGTTCACGATCACGTGCTCAGGGTTGATGATTTCCACGTCGTGCGGCGTCTGGATGTCGGCGGCCGTAACCGGGCCTTCGCCGTCCTTGCGCAGGCTCAGCGTGACTTCGTCGCGGTTGTGGAGTTTGAACACCACGCCCTTGAGGTTCAACAGGATGTTGACGACGTCTTCCTGCACACCGTCGATGGACGAGTACTCGTGCAGGACACCCGCGATGGTGACTTCGGTGGCGGCGTGGCCGACCATCGAAGACAACAATACGCGGCGCAGCGCGTTGCCCAGCGTATGGCCGTAGCCACGCTCGAACGGCTCCAGAGTCACCTTGGCGCGGTTGGCGCCAAGCTGCTCAACATTGATGGTTTTTGGTTTCAACAAATTGGTCTGCATGCAGTCTTCCTCTCAATACCCTCGGTTCGTTACACCGATAAGGCCGGCGAAGCACACCCTGGCGATACGGTGCCCCGTATCGCAGGAACGAAAATTAGCGTGAGTACAACTCGACGATCAACGATTCGTTGACGTCGGCGGCAAACTCATCGCGGTCAGGAACCTTCTTGAAGGTGCCTTCGCCCTTGTCGGCGTTCACATCGACCCAGGCGGGCATGCCGACCTGTTTGGCGAGCTCGAGAGCTTCGGTGATGCGGGTCTGCTTCTTCGACTTGTCGCGCACGGCGATGATGTCGCCGGCCTTGACCATGTACGAAGGAATGTTGACCGAGCCGCCGTTGACCGTGATGGCCTTGTGCGACACCAGCTGGCGCGCTTCAGCGCGGGTCGAGCCGAAGCCCATGCGGTACACCACGTTGTCCAGGCGGCATTCCAGGATGAACAACAGGTTGGCGCCGGTATTGCCCTTGCGGCGATCGGCTTCTTCGAAGTAGCGGCGGAACTGCTTTTCGAGCACGCCGTACATGCGCTTGACTTTTTGCTTCTCGCGCAGTTGCAGGCCGAAGTCGGAAGTGCGGGTACCGGAGGTACGGCCGTGCTGACCTGGCTTGGAGTCGAATTTGGCCTTGTCGCTGATGGCGCGGCGTGCGCTCTTCAGGAACAGGTCGGTGCCTTCACGGCGGGATAGTTTGGCCTTGGGGCCTAGGTAACGTGCCACTTGAGTGTCCTTTTGTCATCTGCTGCATTTGCATGCAGGAGCCGGAGGTCGTGACCTGCCGGCGGTGGGCTTGGTAAAAATGCCTGGTATCTGACGGACTGGAAACAACCCGTCGGACAGCCAGGCACGGGGGATTAAATGCGGCGGCGCTTTTGCGGGCGGCAGCCGTTGTGCGGAACCGGGGTCACGTCGGCAATCGAATTGATCCGGATGCCGAGCGCGCCCAAAGCGCGAACAGACGATTCACGGCCGGGACCGGGACCCTTGATTTCAACGTCAAGGTTCTTGATGCCCTGTTCAATGGCGGCGCGGCCTGCTACTTCCGAAGCGACCTGCGCTGCGAAAGGAGTGGATTTGCGCGAGCCCTTGAAGCCCTGGCCACCGGAGGAAGCCCAGGACAAGGCATTGCCCTGGCGATCCGTGATGGTGATGATCGTGTTGTTGAAAGAAGCGTGCACGTGGGCGATGCCATCGGCCACGTTCTTGCGAACTTTCTTGCGAACGCGCTGTGCGGCGTTATTGCTTGGTGATTTTGCCATGACGACCTCTCAATTATTTCTTCAAAGCTGCTGCGGCCTTGCGCGGACCCTTGCGGGTGCGGGCGTTGGTCCGGGTACGCTGGCCGCGCATGGGCAGGCCACGACGGTGGCGGAAGCCGCGGTAGCAGCCGATGTCCATCAGGCGCTTGATGTTCATCGTGGTTTCACGACGCAAGTCACCTTCGATGGTGAACAGGGCGATCTGCTCACGGATTTTTTCCAGGTCGCCATCGGTCAGGTCTTTGACCTTTTTGGCGTRGGCGATGTCGCATGCTTCGCAGATTTTGCGAGCGCGCGTGCGACCGATGCCAAAGATAGCAGTCAAGCCGATTTCGGCGTGCTGCTGCGGCGGAATATTGATACCAGCGATACGAGCCATGTTCGTCCTCTAAAACTCTTGAAATCAGCCTTGACGCTGTTTGTGGCGCGGGTCCGTGCAGATCACACGAACAACGCCCTTGCGCCGGATAACCTTGCAGTTGCGGCAAATCTTCTTGACCGAAGCTGAAACTCTCATTTCTATTACTCCTAAACTTTCACTCTGTGCTTACTTGGCACGGAAAACAATGCGTGCGCGCGATAAATCGTAAGGCGTCAATTCAACCGTTACCTTGTCACCGGGGAGAATGCGGATGTAGTGCATACGCATTTTTCCCGAGATGTGCCCCAGTACAACATGTCCATTTTCCAGCTTCACCCTGAAAGTTGCATTGGGGAGGTTTTCTACAACCTCGCCTTGCATCTGGATCACATCGTCTTTAGACATATCCCATCAAATATCCAGTTAACCGCCCAGTGACGTCTTGAAGTTCGCCTTTTTAAGCAACGACTCATACTGTTGCGACATCATGTAGTTCTGCACCTGGGCCATGAAATCCATGGTCACCACGACAATAATCATCWACGACGTGCCGCCGAAATAGAAGGGCACGTTGTATTTCAAAATCAAAAACTCAGGCAACAGGCACACGAATGTGATGTACACCGCACCTGCCAGCGTCAAGCGCACCAGGATTTTGTCAATATAGCGAGCCGTCTGGTCACCTGGGCGAATGCCGGGGATGAAGGCGCCGCTCTTCTTCAGGTTGTCCGCCGTTTCACGGCTGTTGAACACCAGGGCCGTGTAGAAGAAGCAGAAAAACACAATCGCGCTGGCATACAGCATCACATAGATCGGCTGGCCCGGGGTCAGCGTGCTGGCGATGTCCTTGAGCCAGCGCATGCTGTCACCAGCACTGAACCAGCCCACAACGGTCGCCGGCAACAAGATGATCGACGAAGCGAAGATCGGAGGGATCACACCCGCCATGTTCAGCTTCAGCGGCAAGTGCGATGACTGTCCGCCGTAGACCTTGTTGCCCACCTGTCGCCGCGCATAGTTCACAAGAATCTTGCGCTGGCCCCGCTCCACGAACACCACAAAATACGTTACCAGCACAACCACAGCGACGATCAGGATGGCGATCACGATGCTCATGGCGCCGGTTCGTACCAGTTCCAGCAAGCCGCCCATCGCATTCGGCAGGCCGGCCGCGATACCCGCAAAAATCAGGATCGAAATACCGTTGCCCAAACCGCGCTCGGTGATCTGCTCGCCCAGCCACATCAAAAACATGGTGCCGGCCGTCAGGCTGAAAACCGCCGTCATACGGAAACCGAAGCCAGGCACCAGGACCAGGCCAGGCGAGCTCTCCAGTGCCACGGCAATCCCCATGGACTGGAACAGTGCCAGGGCCAGCGTGCCGTAACGCGTGTACTGGGTGATCTTGCGGCGGCCGCTTTCACCCTCTTTTTTCATCTGCTCGAACGTCGGAACGACGTAGGTCATCAGTTGCATGATGATCGAGGCCGAGATGTACGGCATGATGCCCAGGGCAAACACCGTGAACCGCGACAAGGCACCACCCGAGAACATATTGAACAGGTTCAATATGCCGCCTTGCTGGCCCTTGAAAAGCTCTTTCAGCTGGCCAGGGTCAATCCCCGGCACCGGGATGTGCGCGCCGATGCGGTACACCACCAGGGCCAGCAGCAAAAACACAAGCCTGTTGCGCAGGTCACCGTACTTGCCGGTTTTCGCAATTTGAGCCGAGTTGGTTGCCACTGATGTATCCAGTCAGGTATTAAGCGACGGAGCCGCCGGCGGCTTCGATCACGGTCTTGGCAGCCGCCGTGGCGGAAATGCCGTTCAGCTTCACAGCCTTGGTCAGTTCGCCGGTCTTGATGACCTTGACGTTCTTGGCGAGCTGGCCCACCAGGCCGGCCGTCTTCAGTGCCAGCAGGTCCACTTCGGCCAAGCCGAGTTGTTCCAGCGCACCGAGAGTGACTTCGGCGTTGAACTTCAGCAGATGCGACTTGAAGCCACGCTTTGGCAAGCGGCGCTGCATAGGCATTTGACCGCCTTCAAAGCCGACCTTGTGGTAGCCGCCCGCGCGGGACTTCTGTCCCTTGTGGCCGCGGCCCGACGTTTTGCCCAGGCCGGAGCCGATGCCGCGACCGACACGGCGCTTGGCATGTTTGGCGCCTTGGCCAGGCTTGATTCCGTTCAATTCCATGATGAGTCTCCGCTCAGACAATCTTGACCAGATAGCTGATCTTGTTGATCATGCCGCGCACTGCGGGCGTGTCCTGCAGTTCGCTGACGCTGTTGACGCCACGAAGGCCCAGACCGCGCACGGTGGCGCGATGCGATTCCTTGGTGCCAATCGGGCTGCGAACCAGCTGGACTTTTACTTTGGTTTCTTTGGTCATTTCAATGCCGCCTTAGCCGAAGATTTCTTCGACTGATTTACCACGCTTGGCCGCAATTTCAGAAGCGGTCGTGGAGTTGTTCAGTGCATCCATGGTGGCGCGCACCATGTTGTAGGGATTGCTCGAACCATGGCTCTTGGCCACGATGTCGGTAATGCCCATGACTTCGAAAACAGCGCGCATCGGGCCGCCGGCAATGATGCCGGTACCCTTGGGAGCCGGCGCCATCATGACGCTGGCTGCACCGTGGTGGCCGAAAACATTGTGGTGGATCGTGCCGTTCTTCAACGAGACCTTGGTCATGTTGCGGCGCGCTTCTTCCATGGCCTTCTGCACGGCTGCCGGCACTTCTTTCGATTTGCCCTTACCCATGCCGACGCGGCCGTCACCGTCACCAACCACCGTGAGTGCGGCGAAACCGAGGATACGGCCGCCCTTCACGACTTTGGTCACGCGGTTGACCGCGATCATTTTTTCCTTCAGACCATCGTCTGGAGCGTCGTTGTTCGATTTTGCTTGAAACTTAGCCATACTTAATTCCAGTCTGCTTAGAACTGCAAGCCAGCTTCGCGGGCCGCATCAGCCAGCGCTTTAACGCGGCCGTGGTACGCAAAACCGGCGCGATCAAACGCCACTTTTTCAACACCTGCCGCTTTTGCCTTTTCGGCAATGCGCTTGCCGATGGCCTGCGCAGCAGCAACGTTTCCGCCCTTACCCGAGGCGCCGATGTCCTTGCGCACTTCGACTTCCGCGGTGGAAGCGGCAGCCAGCACCTTGGTGCCGTCGCCAGAGATAACAGTGGCGTAGATGTGCAAGTTGGTGCGGTTGACGGTCAGACGGGCAACACCTTGCGTGGCAATGCGGATGCGGGTCTGGCGTGAACGACGAAGGCGCTGCTCTTTTTTGGTCAACATGATGCAGCTCCTTATTTCTTCTTGGTTTCTTTGATCGTGATTTTTTCATCCGAATAACGGATGCCCTTGCCCTTGTAAGGCTCGGGAGGACGGACGGCGCGCACTTCGGCGGCGATCTGTCCCACACGCTGGCGGTCGGAACCCTTGATGRTGACTTCGGTCGGCGTAGGCGTTTCCACCTTGATACCGGCCGGCATGTCCATCACCACTGGATGGGAGTAACCCACCGTCAGGTTCAGCTTGGCGCCTTGGGCCTGGGCTTTGTAACCCACGCCGATCAGGCTGAGCTTTTTCTCAAAGCCCTTGGTCACGCCGGTCACCATGTTGTTCACGAGCTGGCGCATCGTGCCGCTCATGGCATTGGCTTCACGCGAATCGTTGGCCGGCACAAAGGTCAGCTTGCCTGCATCGTTCTTGATGGTGACAAGCGCGTTTTGCGTCAGCGCCAAGGTGCCGAGGGCGCCCTTGACGTTAATCTGGTCTTCTTTCATGGCCACGTCCACACCCTGGGGGRTGGAGACCGGCATTTTTCCTACACGAGACATTTCAGTTTCTCCTCAATGCCGCCGTTAGGCCACGTAGCAAAGCACTTCACCACCGATACCGGTAGCGCGGGCTTTACGATCAGTCATGACACCTTGCGGCGTCGTGACAATTGCCACGCCAAGGCCGTTCATGACCTGGGGGATGGCGCCATGGCCTTTGTAGACACGGAGACCGGGGCGGCTGACGCGCTCGATGCGCTCAATCACGGGGCGGCCTGCGTAATACTTCAGGGCGATTTCCAGCTGGGACTTGCCTTCGTCGGTCTTGACGGAGAAGCCATCGATGTAGCCCTCATCCTTCAGTACCTGCGCGATGGCAACTTTGACTTTCGACGACGGCACCAGCACAACGGCTTTTTCAACCATTTGTGCATTGCGGATGCGGGTCAACATGTCGGCGATAGGATCACTCATGCTCATTTTGTGGTTCTCCTATGCTTACCAGCTGGCCTTGGTGATACCAGGGATATCACCAGCAAAAGCCAACTCGCGGATCTTGGCGCGAGCCAGGCCGAATTGACGGAACGTACCGCGTGGGCGACCCGTGATCGCGCAGCGGTTGCGCTGGCGGGTAGGGTTGGCATTGCGGGGCAACTTTTGCAGCTCGAGGCGGGCCAGAGCGCGTTCGTCGTCCGAGCGCTTGGCGTCGTTGGACGTCGCCTTGAGTTCAGCGTATTTTTTGGCGAACTTGGCCGCGAGTTTCTCGCGCTTCAGTTCACGTTGCAGTAAAGCTTGTTTTGCCATGTCCCGCCTCAGTTCTTGAACGGAAAACGGAAAGCGGTGAGAAGTGCCTTGCACTCTTCATCGGTCTTTGCCGTGGTGGTGATGCTGATATTGAGACCGCGCAAGGCGTCAACCTTGTCGTACTCGATCTCAGGGAAAATGATCTGCTCTTTCACGCCGATGTTGTAGTTTCCGCGGCCGTCGAAGGCCCGGCCGGAAATACCGCGGAAGTCACGCACGCGCGGCAGGGCCACGGTAACGAAACGATCGAGGAACTCATACATCTTCACGCCGCGCAGGGTGACCATGCAACCGATGGGCAGGTCTWCGCGGATCTTGAAACCGGCGATAGCCTTTTTGGCCYTGGTCACGACGGGCTTCTGGCCGGCAATCTTGGTCATGTCGCCGACGGCGTTRTCCATGACTTTCTTGTCGGCAACAGCCTCGCTCACGCCCATGTTGAGCGTGATCTTGGTGATGCGGGGAACCTGCATCGGCGAGGTGTAGCCGAATTTTTCAATCAGGCCGGGGGCGATTTTTTCGCGGTACTGGGCCTGCAGGCGAGCCTGCGGAGCAGCTTGTTGTACAGGTGCGGTCTTTGCCATGTTATGCAGCCTTGATTTCTTCGCCGCTGGACTTGAAGACGCGCACTTTTTTGCCGTCTGCCAGAAGCTTGATGCCAACGCGATCCGCCTTGCCGGTTGCGGCATTGAAGATTGCCACGTTCGACTGGTGAATCGGCATGCTTTTTTCGACGATACCGCCGGTGGTGCCCTTGAGGGGATTGGGCTTGGTGTGTTTTTTCACCAGGTTGATCCCGTCCACCAGCACGTAGCTGTCGTCTTTGCGCAGCGAAATCTTGCCGCGCTTGCCTTTGTCGCGACCGGCGATCACGATGATCTCGTCGCCTTTACGGATTTTGTTCATGGCGAGTCCTTACAGAACTTCAGGAGCCAGGGACACGATCTTCATGAACTTTTCAGTGCGCAGTTCACGCGTCACTGGTCCGAAGATGCGGGTGCCGATAGGCTCCAGCTTGGCGTTAAGCAACACTGCTGCGTTGCCGTCGAATTTGACGAGGGAGCCGTCACCGCGGCGGATACCCTTGGCGGTGCGAACGACCACTGCACTGTAAACCTCGCCTTTTTTGACGCGGCCACGCGGAGCGGCTTCTTTGATGCTCACCTTGATGACGTCACCAACGCTGGCGTACCGGCGCTTGGAGCCGCCCAGAACCTTGATGCACATCACGGACTTGGCACCCGTGTTGTCAGCAACATCGAGCTTGGATTGCGTTTGAATCATTTAAATGTGTTCCCAACTTGCACCGGAAGGCAACCCCTTGGGATCACCAGCCAATCAGTCTTGGGCCTGTCGTCCACACCGCAAACCACTTGCGATGCTTCCGTTAGGCAGAATTCCTCGCCTTTTAGAGCGAAGCCCACGATTATCACTAAATCACCCGGCACTGTCAACCGGCTGTTGTGAAAATATCCCCGTCAAGGCCCAGCAAGTGGCTTCGCCAGCCTGCACAGCCTCGGAATCGATCTCGCCACCGGGCCAGGGAGGCCAGACGAAATCACCGCGAAAGCCAATATGAATAACGACTGATAGCTATAAAAAATGGAGCGCTTCTGGGGCGATACTTTCCTTCAGTGGGTATTCGCTTTTCTCCCCGAAAGCCGCCGAAAAATCAGTCCGGCAGGCTCRAGTACTGGCCGCAGAGCGCCAAAAACGCGTCCAGTTGCGGATCCACTCCGTTTTCCTGCTGCAGCAAGGTCGCCACTTCCGGCGCCAGGGTCCTGGCCAACGCGGCATCGAGGAACAGCAGGCGGGAGCGGCGTGCCAACACGTCTTCCACCGTGCGAGCATATTCATGGCGGGCGGCAAAACGCACCATGGCTTCCGTCAGGCCGCCGCCCAGTTCACGGGCCGCCCCAGGCAGGCCGTCCAGGGCCGGCGCTTCACTGCCATATAGATGAGCCCCAGGCGCCTCACTGATCTTGTGATTTGAGTTGTGAGCGCCAACTAACTTCAAATGCGTGGTGGCGCTTGCTGCCCGTGCCGGGAGCAGCGCCGCGCCAAAACATTTGTCCAGCACGTCTTCGGCCATCGCGCGATAGGTGGTCCATTTCCCGCCCGTGACAGTGACCAGGCCGCTTTTGCTGACCAGTACCGTGTGTTCGCGCGACAGCGCCTGGGTGCTCCCGGCGTCCTCATCCGGCGGTTTGACCAGGGGCCGCAGCCCCACCCAGATGCTTTTGATATCCGCCGGGCCAGGGGCGCGGCTCAAATAGCGCGCGGATTCGCGCAGGATGAAATCGACCTCTTCCCTGAAAGGCAGCGGTTCGCGGGCCAGGTCGTGGCGCGGCGTGTCAGTGGTGCCCAGGATGGTCTTTCCGAGCCAGGGCACGGCAAACAGCACCCGGCCGTCGGCCGTCTTGGGTACCAACAGGGCGTGGTCGGTCGGCAAAAACGAGCGGTCCACGACGATGTGCACGCCCTGGCTGGGCGCCACCATGGGCTTGGCGTCACGGCCTATGGCCTGGCCGTCCTGCATACGCAGCTGGTCCACCCAGACGCCGGCGGCGTTCACCACGCAGTTCGCCCGGATCTCGAACACCTGCCCCGTCTCCTGGTCGCGCGCATGCAGGCCGACCAGCTTGCCGCCTTCATGGATCAGGCCGGTGGCCGGGCAGTAGTTCACCAGCAGCGCGCCCTGTCGCGCCGCCGTGCGGGCCAGGGCCAGCGCCAGCCGCGCGTCGTCGAACTGGCCGTCCCAGTATTTGACGCCGCCCTTGAGGTCTTGCGGCTGCACGTTCGGCAGGTACGCAAGGGTTTCCCGGCGGTTGAGAAATTCCGTGGCGCCCAGGCCCGCTTTGCCGGCCAGCGCGTCATACATCTTGAGTCCTATGCCGTAAAACGGCGCCTCCCAGAATTTGTAGGAAGGCATGACAAAAGGCAGCGGCTGGGCCAGGTGCGGTGCATTGGCCAGCAGCGTGGTGCGCTCGTGCAAGGCCTCGCGCACCAGAGAGATATTGCCCTGGGCCAGGTAGCGCACGCCGCCGTGCACCAGCTTGGTGGCACGCGAGGACGTGCCTTTGGCGAAATCGTGCGACTCCACCAGCACGACGGAAAAGCCGCGCGCGGCGGCGTCCAGCGCCACGCCGAGTCCGGTGGCACCACCGCCAATGATCGCAATGTCATAGTGCCGCGGCTCGGCGAGCCTGGCCATCAAGTCCTGGCGCCGCGTCGCCGCAGGCGCTGATTCAGTTGTCATGGGCTTAGATTCCCGTTCCATACAAACCCATTTTTTTAAGTGCGCCCGAGCTTACCCCAGCGCTACGGCAACAGCCCTCACGGACCGCCGCCTCCAGCTTCAGCAAAAAACAGGCCGTGCGGCACCGATGCGCCGCACGGCCTGCGGGGGTCAGCGCACCTTGCCGTCTTTCCAGGCCTGCAGCAGCTTGTCGTAGTTGATGGTCTCGCCCTTGGGCTTTTCATTGGCCAGCTTGGCCCATGGCGCACCCTTGTCGCTCAGCCATTTGGCCGGATCGCCTTTGGGGTTGAGCTTGGGCGCGCAGTGGGCCATGCCGGCGCGCTCCAGGCGTCCCATCACCTGGTCCATCTCGTCGGCCAGCGTATCCATCGCACCCTGAGGGGTCTTCTCGCCCGTCACGGCCTGCGCCACGTTCTTCCACCAGAGCTGCGCCAGCTTGGGGTAGTCGGGCACGTTGTTGCCGGTCGGCGTCCAGGCCACGCGGGCCGGGCTACGGTAGAACTCGATCAGGCCGCCGTAATTGGCGGCATTCTTGGTGAAGTAGTCGTGGTGGATATCGCTGTCGCGGATGAAGGTCAGGCCCACCACCGATTTCTTGGCGGAGACGGTCTTGGACGTGATGAACTGGGCATACAGCCAGGCGGCCGCCACCTTGTTGGGGTCATGGTCCTTGAAGAAAGTCCAGGAGCCCACGTCCTGGTAGCCGTTTTGCATGCCCTGCTTCCAGTAGGGGCCGTTGGGGCCGGGTGCCATACGCCACTTCGGCGTGCCGTCGGCGTTCACCACGGGCAGGCCCTTCTTGGTCATGTCGGCGGTAAAGGCCGTGTACCAGAAGATCTGCTGGGCGATCTGCCCCTGGGCCGGCACCGGACCGGCTTCGCCAAAGGTCATGCCGCTGGCCTCCTTGGGCGCGTACTTCTTCATCCAGTCCACATACTTGGTCAGCGCGTAAACCGCGGCCGGCGAATTGGTGGCGCCGCCGCGCGAAACCGAAGCGCCCACCGGCGTGCACTTGTCGGCTGCCACCCGGATGCCCCACTCGTCCACCGGCATGCCGTTGGGAATGCCCTTATCGGCGGTACCGGCCATGGACAACCAGGCATCGGTAAAGCGCCAGCCCAGCGACGGGTCCTTTTTGCCGTAATCCATGTGGCCGTAGATGGGCTTGCCGTCTATGGTTTTCACGTCGTTGGTGAAGAACTCCGCGATGTCTTCGTAGGCGCTCCAGTTCAGCGGCACGCCCAGCTCGTAGCCGTACTTGGCCTTGAACTTGTCCTGCAGGTCCTTGCGCGCGAACAGGTCGGCGCGGAACCAGTAAAGGTTGGCAAACTGCTGGTCTGGCAACTGGTAGAGCTTGCCGTCGGGCGCCGTGGTGAAACTGGTACCGATGAAGTCCTTGAGGTCCAGGCCTGGGTTGGTGTATTCCTTGCCCGCGCCGGCCATGTAGTCGGACAACGCCAGTATCTTGCCGTAGCGGTAGTGGGTGCCTATCAAGTCGGAGTCGGAAATCCAGCCGTCGTAAATCGACTTGCCGGACTGCATGGAAGTCTGCAGCTTCTCGACCACGTCGCCTTCCTGGATGATGTCGTGCTTGACCTTGATGCCGGTGATTTCCTCAAAGGCCTTGGCCAGCGTCTTCGACTCGTATTCATGGGTGGTGATGGTCTCGGACACGACCGAGATTTCCTTCACACCCTTGGCCTGCAGCTTCTTGGCCGTGTCGATGAACCATTTCATCTCGGCCTGCTGCTTGTCCTTGGACAGCGTGGAGGGCTGGAA
>NZ_JBFUBY010000001.1:0-68610 GCF_056405515.1 Polaromonas sp. P1_G2 | reverse complement strand
ACCGAATGATGCGTGGACAAACCTTCAGCTACAAACGACAATTTCTGCGTCTTCCATGCTTTTTTCTCATGCACCATGATGCTGCGCGCACCCTCCACCATGTCCCTGGTCTGCCTCGAGGCCAGCGCGCGCCTGCGGTCTTTCACCGCGGCCGCGCAAGAGCTTCACCTGACGCAGGGCGCGGTCAGCCGCCAGATCATGGCGCTTGAAAGCCGCCTTGACGTCAAGCTTTTCGTGCGGCGGCGCGATGCGGTCGTGCTCACGGAAGCCGGCCGTTATTACCTGGACRAAGTCGGCCCCATTCTCCAGCGCCTCGAACGCGCGACGGCCAACGTGATGGCGCTCAAGGGGCGCGGGGGGTCGCTGGCGGTGTCGGTCGGCGCGTCGCTGGGCAGCTATTGGCTGATTCCGCGCCTGCCGGACTTCACGCGCGCGCACAGCGAGATCACCCTGAATTTCGCCACGCGCGTGGGGTCGGTTGATTTCAAGAGCATGGCGGTGGATGCCTCGCTCGAATTCGGCGACGGAAACCGCGCCGGCCTGCACAACGATTTTGTCTTGCCCCTGGCGATGGCGCCTTATGCCGCACCGGCATGGATCGCCAAAAACGGCAAATCGCTGAGCTCCCGCACCCCGATGTCGGCGCTGGTGCACCACACGACCGTGCTGGACGCATGGCGCAAATGGTTCGAGCACGCCGGCATCGAAATAGGCACCGGCCAGGAGGGGCCGCGCTACGAGCTGATGTCGATGGCGCTGAATGCCGCGATAGCGGGCCTGGGGGCGGTGCTGCTGCCCGATTTCATGGCCAGCGATGCACTGGCGACCGGCCGTTTACGCCGGCTGTCGAAGAAACAATGGATTTCCCCTCGCGGCTACTACCTGGTGTATCCCGAGGAATCATCGAAGCTTGAGGCCCTCGCGGTGTTCCGTGCGTGGTTGCTCGCGCAGGCAACGACGGGGCAGGCCGTACGCTGACCGTTCGGYCTCCTCTCGAAGAGGCTGCCGATCAGCCCCGCCGCCCCAGCCGAACCGTCGTCACCCCCGGTCGCAATTGCCGCAATGAGGGCATGACCAGCACGCAGTCGTCATACGGTGTGAGCACTTCGCGCCCCGCATCGATGGCGATCATGGTGCCCGCTTTGGCGATGGTTTCGCCGCCGGTGTAGGGCTCTTTGAAACTGAAATCCATGGACGTCGCCACCACGCGGTCGGTGACCACCACAGGCGCGGGCGGCTCACGGTCGGGCAGCAGCCAGCCGACCGGCACTTCGTTGCGGGCCAGCGCACCGGCCTGTACCAGGAAGCGCATCAAGGTGTCGCGCGCGGCGCTGACGGCGCGTGGCTCCCAGTGCTGGCCGGCTTCCAGCAGCAGCGCGATGCGCTCGCCTTGCGCATCCGAAAATTCGCCGTAGTCGCGCATGCGCACGCCGTCGGCATGGCCGGCGTCGACGACCACTTGCCCCGCGGTGCGCAGGCCCTGGGCAAAAGTGATGTTGCGCGCCAGGGTGCCGGTGACCAGCAAGGGCACGCAGGGTTCGTGCATGGAATGCAGGTCCAGCAGATGCGTGGCGCGGTCCACAAAAGGCCGCAGCCGGCGCGCGCGGTCCAGCTCGGCGCTGCGGCGCGGCCCGGCCAGCACGTCGGCGGCCCAGACGCGGTTGAAGTCTTCGTCGATAAAACGCGAGGCGTCRGGCTGTGCCGCGTCAAAGCGCTCGAAGGCGGCGACGTTGCAGAAGGCCAGTGTGACGCGGCCGCGCGCCGGTTGCCAGCCCGCGGCAAGCAGCTCGGCCAGCGCGATGGCGCCCGAAAATTCGTTGCCGTGCACCAGCGCCGTGACCAGGATCTCGGGGCCGGGCGCGGCGCCGCTTCGCTCGTGCACATGCGGCACGCCGGTGGGTGAATTCGCCCAGCCCGCCAGATTCGGCGGCAGGGTCAGGACCGGGTGGTGTTGCATCAGTTCGCAGCCCCAGTGCTGACGGCCTTGTTGACGACGGCGCGCACGCGCTGGGTTTCGGCGCGCACAAAAGCCGTGAGCGCCTGGGGTGTGCCGCCTTCATTCGAAATGCCGGCCTTCTGGAGTTTTTGCCAGACGGCTTCCTCGCGCAGGATGTCGTTGAGTTCGCGGTTGAGCCGTGCGACCATGGGCGCCGGCAGCTTGGCGGGCCCGAAAAGGCCGAACCAGACGTTCATGTCATACCCCTTGAGCCTGGGGTTCTCGGCCAGCGCGGGGATTTGCGGCGCGGCGCGCGAGCGTGTGGGCGTGGTGACGCCCAGCGGAACCATCCTGCCGGACTCGATGTGCGGCAGCGCGGAGGACAGCACCGACACGCTGAACTCGATGTTGCCGCCCAGCAGGTCCTGCAGCTGCTGGCCCGCGCCGCGGTAGGGCACGTGGCGGAAGCTGGTGCCGGCCATCAGGTTGATGAGTTCGCCCGACACGTGCAGCGGCGTGCCTATGCCGGAAGACGCAAAGCTCAGCTGGTTGCGTTCGCGTTTCGATTTGGCGATGGCTTCTTCGATGGTCTTGACGCCGGTCTGGGTGTTGGTCACAAACACCATGGGCGTGATGCCTATCAGCCCCACCGGCGCCAGGTCGGTTTCGCCGTTGTACTTGACGGCGGCATTAAACAGCTTGGCGATGGACACCTCGCTGCCCGAACCCAGCAGCAGGGTGTAGCCGTCGGGGTTGGCGCTGACGACTTTCTGCGCGCCTATGGTGCCGCCGGCGCCGCCGACGTTTTCAATCACGACCGGCGTGCCCAGGCGTTTGGACAGCGGCTCGGCGATGATGCGCGCGACCAGGTCGACGCTGCCGCCTGCCGGGTAGCCGACCACCAGCGAAATCGGCTTGGCCGCGGGCCAGCTCTGGGCCTGCGCTGTACCGAGGGCCAGCAAAGCCAGCAAGGCGGACGCGGCCCCGCGCAGGGCGCGGGCCAGGTGGGGGCGGGAAATGATGGGATGTGGGGGCATGACGACGGTCTCCTTATTTAGTGGAGCCAGTCTAGGAAGCCCTCCCCTGGGGCCGCATGCGCATCGCGCATGGGCGCATGCGCAAACTCGTTCAGGCCGTCGTGGCCGCCCAGATGCGCTGCACCAGCTCGTTGCGCGGGCTGCGGTTGCGGTACAACCGTATTTCGAAGCGCACGGCAAGCGCCTGCGGGTCGGCAGCGACCAACCGGCCGCTGCGCAGGTCGTCGCCGACCAGGCCGCGCGGCAGCCAGGCCAGGCCCACGCCCTGCAGGGCCTGCTCATGCAGGGACTCGGCGAAGTCGGATTCGGTCACCGTGTACAGGAAGAACTCGCGCGCATCGCGGCTCAGCCCGTCCTGCAGGACCTGGCTGAGCGCCAGCGTGGGCGCGTAACCGAGCACGCGCGCCGGTTCGCGCGCGCTGCCGGGCAGGGCATGCAGCGCCTGCCCGTCGGGGCGCGGCGCGCTCACGGCCACCAGCTCGTCGGTGCCCAGGGTCAGGCCCTCGAAAGCCTGGTCGTCCAGGCGCATGGGCAGGCGCGGGTGCGTGAAGGACAGCAGGAAGTCGGCCGCGCCCTGCTCCAGCGCGGTGGCGCCTTCGTGGATGGAGCCGGTGAGTATGCGCAGGCGGAACTCGCCGGCGCCGCGCTTCACGCGCGCCAGCCAGGCGGGCACGGCGGTGCGCGACAGCGTGCGGCCAGTCGCCAAGGTGACCCAGTCAAGGCCGCCCTGCGCATGGCGTATGCGGGCGCGCACATCGCCCAGGCCGTCCACGGCGCGGCGCGCCACGGGCAGCAGTTCTTCCCCGGCGGCCGTGAGCGCCAGCGGCACGACGGCGCGGTTGACCAGGTCGGCGCCGGCCCAAAGCTCCAGCGCGCGCACGCGGCGCGAGAACTGCGGCTGGGTCACGTGGCGCAGCTCGGCGGCCCGCGAAAAGCTGCGTTCGCGTGCCAGGGCGATGAAGTCTTCCAGCCATTTATGGTCCACGGCAGCACCTTGTTGGGAAAATGAAACGATGGTATCGCCTGAAAACGCGCCCGATTGGGTCGTTTTGCACCGTGTTCCCTCGATTCACCCCCCAATCGGAGGAGGCTGCGGCCCTCGTAACAGAGGGCTGGAACCGCTTTGGGGCATGTAAAATCGCCCAAAACATAAAAGGCCCCGAACAATCGGGGTCACCGGGGGGCCCCGCTGCACGATGAAATGGTTTGTGATCGGCCCGATCAGTCATTGAGGTCATCAACCAACGAGTTAGTTTTGCGATTCGAATTCATCATTCTTGAATGGTCGGCGTATGCCGACGGCCTGACCGGTCACGAAGACTGGCTCAGGTGGGCCCAGGGTTTTCCCGTGCTTCCACAACCGACGGTGCAAACCGTTCCCGCGCTCACGGAAATGCCCGCCATGACGCGCCGTCGGCTGGACCGGCTGGGGCGTATGGCCTGCCAGGTCGCTTACTGGTGCCAATCTTCCGCCAGCGATGCGCCGCTGGTGTTCGCGTCCAGGTACGGCGATACAGCCGGCTCTTTGTCTCTTCTGGATGACCTGGTCGGAGGTCAGCCTCTGTCCCCGGCCGGTTTCGGCCTGTCTGTGCACAATGCCGTGTCGGCGCTTTACTCCATCGCCCAGGGACACACTCACAACACGGTAGTGGTCGCCGCGGGACGCGCCACTGTCGCCGCCGCGCTCACCGAAGCGGCGGCCCTGCTGGCCGACGGGGCCAGCGAAGTGCTGGTGGTGTATTCGGAAGCGCCGCTGCCAACCGACTACACCGTTTTCGCCGATGAACCGGCCTGTGAATACGCGTGGGCCTGGCGAGTGGCGCGGCCCGCGCCGTCGCAACCGGGATTGACGGTAAGCCTCCAGGTCCACGCGGCCGAAGCCCCAGGCCCCGAGACTCCATCCTGGCCCGCGGGCCTGGATGTTTTGCGGCACGTGCTCCGGCATCATCTGAGCCCGGCTGCGGCCGAACCAGCGGTGATTCGCCACGACAGAAAACTGACCCAATGGTCGTGGAGTGTCCATGCGTGACCGGCTTAATTATCTGTGGCGGCTGTTCGCAACCGCTGTCAGCTTCACCTGTTTCGGACTGGGCGGCCTGCTTCTCTGGATCGTGGTGTTTCCGATCCTGTCCCTGTTTGTGCGGGACCGTGGGCGCCTTTCCGTCACCGCCCGCTGGATCATCAACCGGGCGTTTCAGGCATTCGTCGCCTTGATGCACACCTTGGGAATATTTACCTACGAAACCCACGGGCTGGACAAACTCAAGCGGCGCGGACTGCTGATCCTGTCCAACCACCCGTCCCTGATCGACGTGGTGTTCCTGATATCGTTCATCGATCACGCCGATTGCGTGGTCAAGGCGGCGCTGGCGGAAAACCCCTTCACGCGGGGCGCCGTGCTGTCAGCAGGGTTCATCTGCAACGATGCCGGTCCCGGCATGGTCGAGGATTGCATCGCATCGTTGCACGCAGGCAACAACCTGATCATTTTTCCTGAAGGCACTCGCACGCCGGTGGCGGGCTTCCCCGCCAAGCTCCAGCGTGGCGCCTCTCATCTGGCCGTGCGAGGCAAAGTAAATATCACCCCGGTGCTCATACGCTGCAGCCAATCCATGCTGGCCAAAGGGGTACCATGGTGGCGAATTCCGCCCCGTCGGCCTCATTTCCGCATCGATGTGCACGACGATATGCCGGTGGCCGCGCTGGTCGAGAGTTGTGCCAGCGACGCATTGGCCGCCCGCCATCTGACTGAACACCTGATCGACTATTTCTCTGTGGAGACTCGAAGTGACCCCCGACATGCAAGCGCTTGAGCTAGAGATCAAGGATCTGATCATCAGTTCGCTGGCCCTGGAAGATATCGTCGCCGGCGATATCAACCCCACCGAACCGCTGTTCGTCAAAGGCCTTGGCCTGGACTCCATCGACGCCCTAGAACTGGGCTTGGCTCTGCAACGCCGCTATGGAGTGACCGTTTCGGCGGACTCCGAGGAAACCCGCCGCCATTTCAGCTCGGTGCAGGCGCTGGCGGCGTTCGTCGGCGCAGGGCGTTCGCGCTGACTTCAATTTCCGAGAGGCTCCTACCCATGACAAAAAACGAAATACTTCAACGTATTGTGGGCATCCTGGTCAACACCTTCGATATCGAAGCCGAGCGCATCGTGCCGGAGGCCAGACTTCGTGATGACCTTGACATCGACAGCATCGACGCGGTGGACCTGATCGTCCAGCTCAAACCGCTGATGGGCCAGCGTTTGCAGCCCGAGGCTTTCAAAACGGTTCGCACGGTCGGTGACGTKGTCGATGCTCTGTACGCCCTCGTGGCCGGCAGCGAAACGGCTGATGCATAAAGGCCGTCTCGGCGCGGTGGTGCTGGCGGTGGTGACGCTGGCTTACCCGCTGATCGTCTATCTGGGGCTGGGCCATTTTGAGCCGCGCTGGCTGGCGCTGCTCCTGGTGCTGCTGGCGCTGATGCGCCTGGGCACCGGCCGCAGCACGGCGACCTGGGGCATGGCCGGGGCGGCGTGCGTCCTGGCGGCGTTCACCTGGTTTGGCAACGCATTGCTGCCCCTCAAACTCTACCCCGTGGGAGTCAATGCCTTGATGCTGGTGCTTTTTGGCGCCAGTCTGGTGTATCCCCCCAGTGCGGTTGAACGCTTTGCGCGCGTGCGCGAACCGGATCTCTCCCCGCATGCGGTTGCCTATACGCGGCGTGTCACCCAGGTGTGGTGCGTTTTTTTTGTTCTCAACGGCTCAGTGGCGCTGGCAACGGCCTTGTGGGCGAGCGACGCCACCTGGACGCTCTATAACGGCCTCATCGCCTATTGCCTGATCGGCGTGCTGGCGGCGGGAGAATGGCTGGTTCGCCGCCGGGTTCGGGATCGCATCGACGCAGCCAAGCCTGCGGTGGGATGACGAATCCATGGCTGATTGGTGGTCCCTGACCGACTTCGCATGTCGCGCGCCTGATCCATCCCGCATCATGGCGCGGCAGGACGACGGCCGCGAGCTGTCGCATGCCGACTTTTTAATACGACTGGGGCAGTGGCAGGCCGCCTTTTCCGGCCAGGCGCACACCCAGTGGGCCATCTACCTGAAAGATCCCCTTGATTTTGCGGCCGCCGTGCTGGCAGCCTGGCATGCCGGCAAAACGGTTGCCCTGCCGGGCGACGACCTGCCCGGCACGGTGCAGGCCCTGCTCGACTCGGATTGCGCTCTGGCTGGCGATCTGCCCGCCGCGCTTCAAGCGCCTGCCGGCATCCCCGGCGAAACCGGTCACCGCCACCCCATCGACCCGCGTGCTGCCAAATTAAAAGTCTATACCTCCGGATCGCAAGGCCTTCCGGAGGCAATCGACAAGCGGCTCGACCAGCTGCTGTCGGAAATTGAGGCGCTCGAAAGTTCGTTCGGACAGATGCTGGCCGGCGCTGGAGAACCCACGGTGTGGGCCACAGTCTCGCACCAGCATATTTACGGCCTGCTTTTCCTCGTGCTGTGGCCCATGGCTGCGGGACGCCCTTTCTCGCAACGGAGGCTGCTGTATCCGGGCGACCTGGCCGCCAGCCTGGGCTCCGCGCCCTCGGTGCTCATCGCCACGCCGGCGCACCTCAAGCGTCTGGGCGAACACGTTGACTGGCAAGCGGCGCGGCAAGAACTTCGCGCGGTATTTTCGTCGGCCGGGCCGCTCCCCTTTGAGGTGTCACAGGCCGCTGCGCAAGCTTTGGGACGCTCACCCATCGAGGTCTTTGGCAGTTCGGAAACCGGCGGCATCGCCTGGCGCCAGTCCGCCAGCGCGCAAGAGCCGTGGCGACCTTTTATGGACGTGCAATGGCGATTGGATGAGGGTTGCCTGGCGGTGTCCTCGCCAAGGCTGCCCGACGACCGGTGGTGGACGACCAGCGACCGCGCGGAAGCTGCCAGCGCCGGCAGCTTTCGCCTGCTGGGCCGGGCCGACCGTATCGTCAAGATCGAGGAAAAACGCGTGTCGCTCAGCGCGGTCGAACAGCAGGTGCTGAAGACGCCCTGGGTGCAGGAAGCGAAAGCGCTGGTGGTCGACACCGCCGTGGGCGCCCGCGTGGGCGTGGTGGCGGTGCTCACGCCGGCGGGACGCGCGCAGGAGGCCCAGGGCCGGCGCGGCCTGGTCAACTTGCTGCGCGAGGCCTTGTCCAGCGGCGTCGAGGCGCTCGCGATCCCGAGGCGCTGGCGTTTTGTGGAGGCCCTGCCGGTCAATGCGCAGGGCAAGCCGACAGAGGCCTTGCTGGCGGCGCTGTTCGCCGCCCAGCCGCCCGCGGTGCGCCCCGAAATGCCGGCCGTGCAATGGCTGGAGCGCGGCGACACCGATGCGCTGGCCACGCTGGACATCCATGCGGGCCTGAMGGTGTTCGACGGCCACTTCGAGGTGGCGCCCATACTGCCGGGCGTCGCGCAACTCGATTGGGCGATATCGCTGGGCCGCGAATGTTTCGCCCTGCCGCAACACTTCGTACGACTGGAAGCGCTCAAATTCGTGCGCCCGGTCTCGCCCGGCACGGCCTTGCGCCTGGCGCTGCAATTCAAGCCCAGGCTGGCCGACCCCCGCTTGTGCAGCCTGAGCTTTCGCCTGTATTCGCAGGAGGGCGCGGACCCTTCCGATCCGTCCAGCCTGAACGAGCACGCCAACGGACGCGCCGTCTGGTCGTATGAAGCGGAAAGCGCCCATGCATAAACCGGTGGCCGTGATCCCCTGCTACAACCACCCGCAAACCATAGGCTTCATGGTCGACGCGGTGCGCGCAAGCGGCCTTGAAGTCATTGTGGTCGACGACGGCAGCGATGCGGCCTGCGCCGGTGTCCTGGCGAGCCTGGCAGCACGGCACGGGCCCGCGATGCGGCTGCTGCGCCTGCCTCGCAACCAGGGAAAAGGCGGCGCGATGATGGCGGGCCTGCGCCAGGCGCTCGCGCTGGGCCACACGCACGCATTGCAAATTGATGCCGACGGCCAGCACGACGTGGCCGACATTCCCAAGTTCCTGGCGCTCTCAAGCCTGTTGCCGCAAGCCGTGGTGTGCGGCGTGCCGATCTACGACGCTTCCGTGCCCAAATCGCGCCTCTATGGCCGGTACGCCACCCATGTCTGGGTGTGGATCAACACCCTGTCGCTGGACATTCGCGATTCCATGTGCGGTTTTCGCGTTTACCCGCTGGCCCCCGTCGTCAAACTGATCGACGAGGTCTACATGGGCCGGCGCATGGACTTCGACTCCGAACTGCTGGTGCGCCTTCACTGGCGCGGCATACCGCTGGCCAACTTGCCGACCAAGGTCAGCTATCCCATGGACGGCATCTCGCATTTCAAACTATGGCGGGACAACGTGCTGATCTCCTGCATGCATGCGCGCATGCTGGCCGGCATGCTGGTGCGCCTGCCGCTGCTGTTATGGCGAAAGGCGGCGCGATGACGAAACCAGCCGCCAGCCTTGGGCCGCAAACTCCGGACCCGGCCGTGCTGCACTGGGCCAGCCTGGGAGAACACACCTTTGTCCTGGGCATCAAGCTGCTGTTCTGGGTTTACCGCGTGCTGGGACGCCTGCCTTTCAGGCTCTGCCTGTACCCCGTGGTGGTTTACTACTGGGCCACGCGCTCGCAAGCCCGCCGCTCTTCACTGGAATACCTGCGACGAATCCAGGCTTCGCGCGGTGCACTGGGGCACGCCCCGGGCTGGCGTGACACCCTGCGGCATTTCCTGGCATTTGCCGACACCATCCTGGACAAGCTGCTAACCCTTAGCGGCGGCCTGGGGCAAAGTGCGCTGCGCGTTGAAGGCGAGGACGAGGAGGGCCTACGGGCCCTGATTGCGCAGAAGCGCGGAGCCATCATCGTGACGGGCCACATCGGCTGCATGGAGTTGTGCCGCGTCAGCGCCGAGCGCCATCGCGGGGTTCGGCTCAACGTCCTGGTGCACACCCGCCATGCCGAGCGCTTCAATCGCCTGATGCAGAGCTTGCAACCCGACAACGAGGTTCGCCTGATCCAGGTCACGGAAGTCAACCCGGCCACGGCCATGCTGCTGGCCGACAAGGTCGCGCAAGGAGAGTTCGTGGCCATCGCCGGAGACCGCGTCCCGGTGCGAACGGATGCAAGCCCGCGGCAACAAGGGTCCACCGCCGAAGCGGTCTTTCTGGGCCGGCCGGCGCAATGGCCCGTGGGGCCTTATGTACTGGCGGCGTTGCTCAAATGCCCGCTGTATGCCGTGGGATGCGTGCGTGAAACGGCCGCGCGAGGCCAGGCCGGCTACGTGCTGCGCGTGCACCGCCTCGCGGAACTGGTAGTGCTGCCCCGGGCCACACGCCAGCAAGCCCTGCAAGCTTGCGCGCAACAGTTTGCCGATTGGCTGGAAGTGCTGCTGGCTCGCGCTCCGATGGCCTGGTTCAATTTTTTCCCGTTCTGGCAGCAGGCAAGCGCTGCCTCCAATTCCAAGCAACATGACTAAACACAAGAGCGATGCCCTGCCGTCCCCGGTGATTTTTGACGGGCAACGCCTGACTGTCGATGACGTCGCCGCCCTGGCCGCGCGCGAGCGCCCGGCTGCGCTCAGCCAGGACCCGGCCTTCCACGATCGAATCGAACGCGGCGCGGCTTTCCTGGACCGCCTGTTACGTGAAGACGGCGTGGTCTATGGTGTCACGACCGGGTACGGCGACTCGTGCACAGTCAACATCCCGCCCGAATTGATCGCCGAGCTGCCGCACCACCTCTACACCTATCACGGCATAGGTGCGGGCCGCTTCCTGACGCCCGAAGAAACCCGTTCCGTACTGGCCGCGCGCCTGTCGTCTCTGTGCCAGGGCGTATCCGGCGTGAGCTGGGCTTTGCTGGTGCAGCTGGAACAACTGCTGGTGCACGACGTGTTGCCCCTGATCCCGGCGGAGGGTTCCGTGGGCGCCAGCGGCGACCTCACGCCTTTGTCCTATGTGGCGGCCGTGCTGTGCGGCGAGCGCGAGGTGTGGTTCGAGGGACGGCGCCAACCCGCGGCCGAGGCACTGCCCCGCATCGGCCTGAAGCCGCTGCGCCTGCGCCCCAAGGAAGCGCTGGCACTGATGAACGGCACGTCCGTCATGACCGGCCTGGCTTGCCTGGCCTGGCAGCGCGCCGACAGCCTGGCCCGCCTGGCCACCCGTTTGACCGCGTGCAACGTCTGGGCGAGCGACGGCAATGCGCACCATTTCGACGAGACCCTGTTCGCGTTGAAACCGCACGCCGGGCCGCAGCTAGTGGCGCAGCGCCTGCGCCAGGACTTGATGTCGGACCGGCCGGCCCGCAACGAGCAACGGCTGCAGGACCGCTATTCCCTGCGCWGCGCGCCGCACGTCATCGGCGTGCTCGAAGACGCATTGCCGTGGCTTCGCCAGCAAATTGAAAACGAACTCAACAGCGCCAATGACAATCCGCTGATCGATCCCGACGAAGAGCGCGTGCTGCACGGCGGGCATTTTTATGGCGGGCACATCGCGCTGGCCATGGACACGCTCAAGAACGTGGTGGCCAACGTGGCCGACCTGATGGACCGCCAGCTCGCCTTGCTGGTCGACGCCCGTTTCAACCACGGCTTGCCGGCCAACCTGTCGGCGGCGACCGGGCCGCGGGCTGCCATCAACCACGGCCTGAAAGCGCTGCAGATCAGTGTCTCGGCCTGGACGGCCGAGGCCTTGAAGCAAAC
Organism: Polaromonas sp. P1_G2; assembly: GCF_056405515.1. Classification (NCBI taxonomy): domain Bacteria; kingdom Pseudomonadati; phylum Pseudomonadota; class Betaproteobacteria; order Burkholderiales; family Comamonadaceae; genus Polaromonas; species Polaromonas sp. P1_G2. The sequence goes on along the minus strand of NZ_JBFUBY010000001.1, from coordinate 56,942 downwards.
CATGCCGGCCTCGGTGTTTTCACGCTCCACCGAATGCCACAACCAGGACAAGGTCAGCATGGGCACCATCGCCGCGCGCGACGCCTTGCGGGTGCTGGATCTGACCGAGCAGGTCGTGGCGGCCATGCTGATAGCCGCGCGGCAAGCCATGGCACTGCGCCAGCAGGTGAGCCCGCTGCCCCTGCCCGGCCCCTTGACCGATTTTCTGCGGCAACTGTCGCAGGCCATCCCGCTGGTGGTGGAAGACAGGGCCCTGGACGCCGATCTGCAGCGTTTGCTCGCAGGGATGCGCACGCATCAATGGGAAATCTATCTTGACTGAGCCGCTTGACCAGAAGCCAGGCTTGCCGGTTCGGGCAAGCGGCCTGGTGCTGAGCCACGAGATCGAACTCACGCCGGCCTTTCACGACCTGGACCCGATGGACATCGTGTGGCACGGCAACTACGTGAAATACCTTGAACTGGCACGCAACGCGCTCATGGCCAAATTCAACTACGACTACCCGCAGATGCGCGAGTCGGGCTACGCCTGGCCCATCGTCGATTTGCGCCTTAAATACGTGGGATCGGTGCACTACGGCCAGCGCATCCGGATCAGCGCGCGCATCGTTGAATGGGAAAGCCGCCTGAAAATCGACTACCTCATCCTGTGCGCCTCGACAGGTGCCCGGCTGAACAAAGCCAGCACCATCCAGGTCGCGCTGGACATGCGAACACGCGAAATGTGCTGGGTGTGCCCAGCCATTCTGTGGCAACGCCTGGGCGTTGAAAGGCCCGGAGCATGAGCCGCCGCCTCGCCCTCCAGGCCGCGCTCGCGCTGCTGGCCGGTTGGTCCGCGGCAGGCGTGCCGGCGCTCGCGCAACCGGCGAGCGGGCTGCTGGCCGAGGTCGGGAAGCGCCTGGGAAACGCCGCGGTGTTGCGCGGCGAATTTGAACAAACCAAGACGATCAGGGGATTCAAGCGGCCGCTGGTTTCGCGAGGCACATTTGTCATGGCACGCGGGCAAGGGGTGCAATGGATAACCACCCAGCCGTTTGCCTCCACCCTGGTCATCACGCGGGATCGCCTTCTGACGCTGGGCGACAACGGGGTAAGCCGGCAGACCGACGCCCGGGCGGAGTCCGGTTTGCGCGCCGTCAATGAAATGCTGCTGGCCTTGCTGGCCGGAGACGTCCAGGTGCTGGGCGCGCGGTTCCAGTCCGAAGGGGCGCTGCTCGGCACGCAAGGGTGGCGCCTGGTTTTAACGCCGCGCGACAGCGTCCTGGCCGGCTTCATCACCCGCATCGAGCTGCAAGGCGACCAATACGTCAACCTGGCGATACTGCATGAAGCCTCCGGCGATGAAAGCCGCATCCGCTTTTTCAACCACGCCACCTCAGCGCTGAGCCCGTCCGAAGCCGGACGCTTCGGGCCATGACACCACCCTGGCGCTGGAGCACGCCCCAGCGGCTGGCATTGGCCTGGCTGCTGGTGGTGGCCGGCATCGGCTGGCACCAGTGGCAGTTCTGGCACGCGCCCCGGTTTGACACCGACGTGTTCGCCTTGCTGCCGCAAGACGAGCAGGCGCCGGTCGCGCAGCGAGCCATGCGCCAGGTGAGCGAGCAGGGTGAGCGCAGGGTCGTGGTCATGCTTGGCGCGGCCGATTGGGGTGCGGTCCAGAAGGCGGCGCTGCGATTCGACCAGTCGCTGATCGCCGCCAACGCGGGCTTGCGCCGGGTGGCGGATGCGGGCCTGGCGGCCCAGGTGATGGATTTTTATCGGCCATGGCGCGACGCCCTGCTCACCGACGCCCAGCGGCAGGCATTGGGCGGCACAGACACGCAGTTGCTGACCGGGCAGGCGCTGGAGCGGCTTCACGGCCTCGGCGCCATCCAGCCCACCTCCTGGCTGGCAGACCCTTTGGGTTTGTGGCCCGCCTGGTGGTCCCAACGCGCGGGGCTGACGGCAGCCAGGCCGCGCGATGGCCTGCTGAGCGTGCCCGATCCCGACGGCAAGCGCGACTGGGCCGTCTTGCTCTATGAAACCGAAGGCTCGGCCTTTCGCCTGGACGGCGACCGCCGCTGGAGCGACGCGCTGGAGCAAGCCGGGCGCGCCGCACAGGCCGGCCTTGGCGCCGATGCGTCCGTTTCGCCGCTCAGCATCGTCAGCGCGGGCGTCCCCTTGCACGCCGAAGCCGGGGCGGCACAGGGCAACCAGGAGATGAACACCATCGGCTGGGGATCGCTGGCCGCGGTCATCGCGCTGGTCTGGTGGGCCTTTCGCGCGGGCCGCACGGTCGCCCTGATCGCGGCGTCGCTGCTGGTAGGGTGCGCCGCGGGCCTGTCGGCCACCGTCTGGGTGTTCGGCCAGATCCACGTGCTGACCCTGGTGTTCGGCGCCAGCCTGGTGGGCGTGGCGGAAGACTTCGGGATTCATTACTTTGCCTCACGCCTGGCCTCGCCAAATACCCCGCGCTGGCCGTTGATGAGGCATTTGCTGCCCGGCTTGTCGCTAGCCCTGGCCACCAGCGTGCTGGGCTACCTGGTGCTGGCCGTGGTGCCCTTCCCGGGCTTGCGCCAGATGGCCCTGTTTTCGGCGGTCGGCCTGGTCGCGGCGTTTCTTACCGCCGTGTGCTGGTTTCCCGCGCTGGACCGCGGCGCCCTGCCGGGCAGCCGCATGGCCGGCGCCGTGGCCGGCAGCCTGGCCCGCTGGCCACGGCTGAAAGGGCGTTGGCTGTGGACCTCCATGGCGCTCTTTTTTGGCATTTGCGCCTGGGGCATCCACCGCCTGGAGGCCAACGACGACCTGCGCCAGTTGCAGTCATCGCCGGCCGCGCTCGTCAAGGCCCAGGTCGAGGTGGCACGACTGCTGCAAACGCCCAGCCCGGCCCAGTTCTTCCTGGTACAGGGGCCGACAGTGCAAGCCGTGTTGCAGCGTGAAGAAGCGCTGAAAGCCGCCCTGGTGCCCCGCTTCGGCCAGTTCGCGCAGAACGGCGAACAACTGGGCCTGAGCACACTCTCCGACTGGGTGCCCTCCGCCGCGCGCCAGGCGGAGAACCGCCAGATCACTGCCCGCGTTGAACAGCAACTCCTGGCCCGCATCGGCGAATCGCTGGGTGAAGATTTGCGCCGCCCCGAGTTCAAGACCACCGCTCTGGAGTTGCAGCCCTGGCTGGACAGCCCGGCATCCGGCGTCGCGCGCGCGCAGTGGCTGGGCCCGGTAGGCGATGGTTATGCCAGCGTCGTGCTGATTCGCGGGCTGACACAGCGCACGCAGGGCGAAGCCTTGAAGGCGCTGGGCGAACAAGTCGAAGGTGTGCAGTGGGTGGACCGCGCCGGCGACATGTCCCGGCTGCTGGGGCGCTTTCGCGCGGCCATGGGCTGGCTGTTGCTGGCGGGGCATGTGCTCGTGTGGGCCGCCCTGGCCGCGCGCTTTGGCCGCTCCGCCTGGCGCGCCTGGCTGCCGACCGCCCTGGCCTCCCTGGGCTGCCTGGCGGTGCTTGGCGCGCTGGGCGAGCCCCTTCAGTTGTTCAACCTGCTCGCCTTGATGCTTTTGCTGGGCATGGGCGTGGACTACGGTATCTTCCTGCTGGAGCACCAGGGTGAAGAGCAGGGCTACGCATGGCTGGCCGTGCTGCTCGGAGCCGTCAGCACCGGCTTGTCCTTCGGCTTGCTGGCACTGTCCGCCACGCCCGCCCTGCATACCTTTGGGCTTACCCTGCTGGTGGGATTGACCCTGGTGTGCATACTGGCTCCCAGTATGCGCCTCAACCATTTGGAAACCCGCAGAGAAAACGCATGACGCGAATTCTGAAAAACGCCCCGATCATGGGGCAATGCACAATGAACGCCATGGAGCAAGCGTGACCTCACTGATGCGTCGCTTGCTCGCGGGCATGAGCCTGGCCTGGATGCTGGCAGCCAGCGCCGGGCTGACGGGCTGCGCCGTGCCGCTTCAGGGGGGCACCGCACCCATGCTGCGTTTGACACCATCGTCGCTGGGTCGCGAAATCACCGTCGTGCAGCGACTGGACGTGCAGGCCGCGGGCCGGACGCACTCCATGGAGGTGGCGCTTGAAGCCGATGAAACGTCGGTCCGCATGGCCGTCATGCAGCTGGGGCAGACCGTGGCCCGCCTTGAGTGGGACGGCCGGCAACTCAGCCAGAGCCTGGCGCCCGGCTGGCCCGCCGCGGTCAGCGCCGAGCGCGTGCTGAGCGACCTGCAACTGGTCTGGTGGCCGGCGACGGCGGTGAGCGCCGCGCTGCCGCCCGGCTGGCGCCTGGAGGAGACTGCACACGGACGCGTGCTGCGCCATGAAGAACACATCGTCACGGTCGTGCGCGAGGTCACCGCCGGCCAGATTGAACTGACTCAACGCGCCGAAGGCTACACCGTGCAGGTGTACAGCCAGGGCGCCTCACCTGTTTTTGCCACCCCATGAGTACCATTTACCTCCAAGATCTTGGCCTTGTTTGCGCCTTGGGCCATGGAGCCCACAGGGTGCGCCAAGCGCTGTTCGACGCGTCAGGCCCGGGCGGCCTGACCCGGACGGACCGCTATTCGCCCGGCCGCGTGCTGTCGGTCGGCGAAGTACACGCCAAGCTACCCAGCCTCGCGCATGCGGCGCCGGAGTTCCATACCCGTAACAACGCGCTGTCCCTGCTGGCGCTGCAAGAGATGCGGCCGTCGGTCGATGCCGCCATCGCCCGCTTCGGCGGTGCCCGCGTGGCCGTCGTGCTGGGAATCAGCGCCCCGGGCCTGCCGGAGCGCGAGGCCGCCCGCGCGCACTGGAAACGTACCGGGTCCTGGCCCGCGGAATTCCGCTACGCCCAGCAAGAGCCGGGAAATCTCGCCGACTTCATCGCCGCGGAGCTTGGCGTCACCGGCGCCGCGCATGTCATTTCCACCGCTTGTTCATCAGGAGCCAAAGCCCTGGCCAGCGGCGCGCGCCTGCTCAAAGCAGGCATGGCCGACGCCGTCGTGGCCGGTGGCTGCGATGTGCTCGGCAAGTTCACCCTGGCGGGGGTTTACGCGCTCGAATCGATTTCAGCCACCCGCAGCAACCCGCTTTCCTTGAACCGGCAGGGCATCAACCTCGGTGAAGGCGCGGCGCTGTTCCTGATGACGCGAGACCCCGGCCCGGTCCGGCTCGCCGGATGGGGAGAAAGCTCCGACGCGCACCATATGTCGGCGCCCGATCCCACCGGCCGCGGGGCCGCGACAGCCATGCAACTGGCCTTGCAGCGCGCCGGCGTGCAAGCAGCGGAGGTGGACTACCTCAATCTTCACGGTACCGCGACCCCCCACAATGACGCGATGGAAAGCCTGGCGGTGTCGCAGCTTCTGGGCGCCGACATACCGGTCAGCTCGACCAAGCCCCTGACCGGCCACACCCTGGCCGCCGCCGGGGCCATTGAGGCCGCCTTCGGATGGCTGAGCCTGGTGGACAACCCCCGGGGCTTGCTGCCGCCCCATTGGTGGGACGGCCAGCCGGACCCCGCGCTGCCCCCCCTGCGCGTCGTGACCCCGGGCGAAAGCCTAGGCCGCACGCCGCGCTATGTGCTGAGCAATTCATTCGCTTTCGGCGGCAGCAATGCCTCCATCCTGCTGGGGAGTGCCTGAAATGAGCCCAATGGATGAAGCTCGTCGCGTAGCCGACCTGGTTCCCCATCGCCGCACCATGAGCTGGCTGGACCGCATCGTCAGCGTGGATACCGAACGCGTGGTGGCCGAGGCCGCCATCCGCGAGGACAGCCTGTTCCTGCGCGGCGGGCAACTGGACGCCTGGATAGGCATCGAATACATGGCCCAGGCCGTCGCGGCCTGGGCCGGCCATCGGGCGCACCGCGAGGGGCGCAGCATCACGCTGGGTTTCCTGGTGGGCACCCGCCGCTATGACGCGCATCGCCAGTCGTTCAGGGTGGGCGAGTGCCTGCGCATCGAGGCGGACTGCGAACTGATGGGGAACAACGGCCTGGGCATGTTCACCTGCCGGATACTGGTGGGCGGCGAACTGGCGGCGGCGGCCAGCCTGTCGGTATTTGAGCCCCCCGAAGGCGGGGCATTTCTGGATATCAAAAAGAGAGAGACATCATGAATCGCTGCGTGCTGGTCACGGGATCGAGCAGGGGCATAGGGCGGGCCATCGCCCTGCGCCTGGCCAAAGACGGCTACGACGTGGTTGTGCATTGCCGCCAGCAGCGCGAGCAGGCCGAAGAAGTGGCCAACGCCATCCTGGAGATGGGCCGCGAAGCGCGCGTGCTCTGCTTCGACGTGACGGACCGCGCCCAGGCCGCCGGCATGCTGCTGGCCGACATCGAGGCGCACGGGGCCTATTACGGCGTCGTCTGCAATGCCGGCATCGCGCGTGACAACGCTTTTCCCGCCATGAGCGGCGAAGATTGGGACGCGGTCATCCACACCAACCTCGACGCCTTCTACAACGTGCTCAACCCCGTGGTCATGCCCATGGTGCGCAGGCGCGCGCCCGGGCGCATCGTGACGCTGTCCTCGGTGTCCGGCCTGATGGGCAACCGCGGCCAAACCAATTACAGTGCGGCCAAGGCCGGCATCATTGGCGCCACAAAAGCGCTGGCGGTGGAACTGGCCAAACGAGAAATCACCGTCAACTGCGTAGCCCCGGGCCTGATAGACACCGACATGATTGAACCCCAAGTGCTTGAAGAAGCCCTCCACATGATTCCCGCCCGCCGCATGGGCCGCCCCGAGGAAGTCGCGGCCGCCGTGTCCTTCCTGCTTTCGCCCGACGCCGCCTACATCACGCGGCAGGTCATTTCCGTGAACGGGGGGATGGTCGGATGAAGCGCGTTGTCATCACCGGCGTGGGAGCGCTGAGCCCACTTGGCCACGACTGGCCCACCGTGCGCGCGGCCTTGCGTGAAGAACGCAACGTGGTGAGCTACATCAAGGAGTGGGACGACTACGAAGGCCTCAACACGCGGCTGGGCGTGCGCGCCGCACCGTTTGAGCTACCCGCGCACTACAACCGCAAAGTCACCCGCAGCATGGGCCGCGTCGCCATCATGGCCACCCTGGCCAGCGAGATGGCTTTGGCGGATGCGGGCCTCACCGGTAGCGCGCTGGTCACCGATGGCGGTATGGGCATTTCCTACGGTTCCTCTGTCGGTTCACCGCCGGCGATGGGCGACTTCGGGAACATGGTGGCCCGCAAGAACACTGAAGGCATCAACGCCAACACCTACCTGCGGATGATGTCGCATACAGCGGCCGTCAATATCGGCGTCTTCCTGGGAGTGACGGGGCGCATCATCCCGACTTCCAGCGCCTGCACCGCCGGCAGCCAGGGCGTGGGCTACGCCTTCGAGGCCATCCAGAGCGGGCGGCAGGTCGCCATGCTGGCGGGCGGCGCGGAAGAGCTGGACGCCGTGGACGCCGCTGTTTTCGACACCTTGTTCGCCACCTGCGTCAGCAATGACGCCCCACACCTGAGCCCGCGCCCCTTTGACGTCACCCGGGATGGGCTGGTGCTGGGCGAAGGCGCCTGCACGCTGGTGCTGGAAGAGCTGGAGCACGCGCGGGCACGCGGCGCCCGTATCCTGGCCGAGATCGTCGGTTTTGGCACCAACAGCGACGGCACGCACGTGACCCGACCCAACGCCCGAACCATGGCACAGGCCATGCGACTGGCCCTCGGCAACGCCGGGTTGCCGCCGGAGGCCATCGGGTACATCAATGCGCACGGCACCGCCACCGACCACGGCGACGTGGCCGAAACCCACGGTACCCATGAAATTTTCGGCGCCAAGGTGCCCATCAGTTCACTCAAGAGCTATATGGGCCATACCCTGGGCGCCTGTGGCGCACTGGAAGCCTGGATGAGCGTGGAGATGATGCGCGACGGATGGTTTGCCCCCACGGTCAACCTGCGCGACATCGATCCCCAGTGCGGCCAGCTGGATTACGTGCTTGCGGGCGGACGCGACCTGCAGACAGACTACGTGATGAGCAACAACTTTGCTTTCGGCGGCATCAATACGTCGCTGGTATTCAAGCGCTGGATGGACTGATTTTCAATCGAGGAGACCGAGTGACAAAAAAAGAAGCAAAAGAACCCAAAATTTACCGGCCAGGTGCGCAACACCATRAAAATTGCGATCGCAATGACTGGTCGGTCATCATCACGAAGGCACTTGAGGACCCGTCCTTGCGCCTGAATGAAAAGCTGCAGGCCCAATAAGCCGGCGATCAACATCAAACCCTGAGGGAACTGAACCATGAAATCGAAAATTTTTGCCTATCTTCTTCTCGCACTGGCATTCGCCGCAGGCCCGGCCAGCGCACGCTACCCGCTACCCATCGTCAACCACCCCGACGTTGCCGTTGTCACCAGCAGCGGCACCGCGCCTTCCGGTGAGCGGGTCAAGCAGGCCATCCTGGCCGGCGCCGCCGCAAAAGGCTGGACGATTGCCCAACAGGCGGACGGCAAAATCCAGGCAACCCTCGTGGTCCGCAACAAGCACACCGTCGTGGTGCTGATCTCCTATACGCCCCAAAAGTATTCGCTGACCTACAAGGACAGCATCAACATGAACTATGGTGAACGAAATGGCGAGCCGGTCATTCATCCGTTCTACAACACCTGGGTGCAAGACCTCAAGGACGCGATTCGCACCGACCTTCTCAAGGCCTGATAGCCACCGCAAGCCGCTGAGCAAGGCATGACCGGCACGGCCTGCATAGAACGGCAAAACGCAGACATGACGCTGCCTGGGACTCCGGCTGGCATTCCCACCAGCGTCACCCTTGAAAGCATCGAAGCTGTTCATGCCCGCCTCCCCGCAGGCGGAACAGGCTGGCTGAGCCTTCCCGAACAAGCCAGGCTTTCGGGCATGACGTCTCCAGGGCGCCGCAGGCAGTTCATTGCCGGGCGCTGGCTCGCGCGCCAATGCCTGGCGGCCCATGCAGGCGGCCACTGGCAAGACTACGCCTTGTCCACACCCGATGATGCTGCTCCCGAAATTCTGGCGCCACCGCCCGGCGCCTCTCCCATCGGACTTCATTTTTCGCTGAGCCATAGCGGCGACTGGGTTGCCTGCGCCGTTTCAGCGCGCCCTGTGGGCGTGGACGTGGAGTGCAATGACCGTCCACGTGACTTTCAGGCGCTCAACAACTGGGTTCATGAAGCTGGCGCGCTCCAGGGCTGGGCCGCGAAGACCCCGCAGCAACAGCAGGATTGGTTCTACGCCCAATGGACGCTGAAAGAAGCCTGGCTCAAACAGTTTGCCTCGGCCTCAGGCCGGCCTTCCATGAAGTCAGTGCGATTTGAATCCTGCACCCATGACGGGAATCCAGCGGCCATGACGGGCCGAAACGCCTTGCTGACCCTGGCGATATATCCCACCACGGCCATGAGCCCGCAACTGCGCGGAGAGGCCCTGCGGCAGCTCGAATGGACTTACTGGAGCAAGGTGGAGCCAGGCAGCAGCCTGACCGCCCCCGGCAGCCCCGCGTAGCCGCCCTTCAGGGTTTGATGGCTACCGCATTGATCAGCGTTTCTTCCCTCTGTTTGGGCACGGGCACGCCGATCCACTCCAGGAAGCCGATGTCCCTGCGGCTCCACCACAGGTAGGGAAATGAAATTCGTTCCGGCGGCAAATCAAAGCCGGCCGACTGGATCATCGCGATATATTCGGGCGCCGTGCGCTGCACTTCCATCGGATGCTTGAACAACAGGCGGATCTGCAAGGAGTGGATGTATTCACGCGTCGATTCAGCGAACAGCAGCACGCCTCCCGGTTTGAGCACCCTGAAAAATTCGGCCATAGCCTCTTCTTGCGCGACGATGTGGTGGAAAGTCTGGTGGCAGAAAACCATGTCGAAATGGTTGTCCGGCCAGTCCATGCGCGACGCATTGCCGGCATGCAGCTCCACGGGACTGCCGCAAGCACGAGCTTGGGGACCCGCCCGTTCATGCAGGGACGGGTCGGCATCCATGCCCACAATAAGCTGAGGAGCAAAACAAGCGGAAAGTTCGGCAAAGGAGTGCCCAAAGCCGCAACCCACATCCAGAATGCGGTCGTACCGCCTCTGGGAAGGCAGCAAGGCCTGAAGATCCTTCAGCGCCCGGCGCAGTACCTGCACTTTCCAGGTGACAGAGCGCAGGAACCAGTTGCCAAAGCCTGTTTCCTTCACAAATGCGTCGACAGCCGACGTGGCATTCATGGTCATTCAAACTCCCTTTTGTGTCGATTTTTGGGTGCGGCAGCGACTGCCCGGCAGGATAGTTCAGGGTCATGCTGTATGCCCGGCCAGACGGGCCACCCTGCCCTCCATGTACCGATTGTCCGGCAAGCCGGGCGGGTCCATGACGCATCCGGCTAAAAAAGTACTTTTGAGGGCTATGAGCAGAGACCGGCGGTCAAGCGCCGGCCTGGGCCAAAAGCAAGCCTCCATTGGGAGCCGATCAGTTGCCGCACGGCATTGCCGGGAAATCAAGGCAGCCACCGGCCGAAAATTTTGCAAAAAAAACATTCTGCACGGCCAAGTCACCATCAACAGGACCCGGCTTGGAGTCCCGATGCAGCCAGCCCCGGGGGCGAAATCAGTCCGCCCACAACTCCCGCATGGCTCGAACAAAGGCCTGCGCACGCTCAGGTGAAGGCGCGGCGGTGCGTTCGCCCGCCACAAACATCTCGCCAAACGTAGCGTCCGGACTGGAAAACACCAGCGCGTCCAGCAGGTGGCCGGCCGGCACGCCCAGCAGCGCGGGGGACTCCAGGTCCAGCGTCACAAAATCGGCACGGTGGCCGGGCGCCAGGCCGCCTTGCATCCGGCCGGTGGCAGGGAAGCCGCCGGCCAAAGCGGCCTCGAACAGGCCGGCCGCGCTGCTTTCGTTCCCGAGGACACGCGCGGCGATGTTGCGCTGGCGCAGCGTGAGGCGCTGCGAGTATTCGAGCAGGCGCAGCTCTTCAGCCCAGCTGCGCGTGACGTGGCTGTCGGAGCCAATCGACCAGCGGCCGCCCGCCGCCGCGTAGGCCGGCAGCTCGAACACACCGTCGCCGAGGTTGGCTTCGGTCGCGGGGCAGATCACGATGGCCGCGCCGGTGCCCTGCACACCCAGCAGTTCGGCCGGCGTGGCATGGGTGGCGTGCACCAGGTTCCAGCGGGCGTCGATGTCGGCGTTGTTCAGCAGCCATTCGATCGGGCGCTGGCCTGTGTGTTCCAGGCAGTCCTCAACTTCCTGCGTCTGTTCGGCGATATGGATGTGCATCGGCAGGCCGGCCTCTTTGGCGGCGGTGCCGAGTTCATGCAGGGCGGCCGGGCCAGCGGCGCGCAGCGAGTGCACGGCGACGCCGACGTTGATGCGCGCATCGCCTTGTGTTTGCCGCTGGATTTGCTCGACCACACGCATCACGCTCTCGGGTGTCGAGGCAAAGCGGCGCTGGTCTTCGCGCAGGCCCGCGGCCTTGAAGCCGGAGCGCATGTACAGCGTTGGCAATAACGTGAGGCCGATGCCGGTGCGCTGCGCGGCACGCACCAGGGCCAGCGACATCTCGGCCGGGTCGGCATAGGCCTTGCCGTTCACGTCGTTGTGCAGGTAATGGAAATCGCAGACCTGGGTGTAACCGCCGGCCAGCAGCTCGGCGTAGAGCTGGGTCGCAATCGCCTCGAGCTGCTCCGGTGTGATGCGGTTGGCCGCGCTGTACATGCGGTCGCGCCAGCTCCAGAAATCGTCAGACGCATGCGCGCCGGCGCTGCGGCGCTCCGTGAGGCCCGCCATGGCGCGCTGGAAGGCATGGCTGTGTGCATTGACCAAGCCGGGCAGCACCGGGCCGGGCAAGAGTGTCGCGCCTTGCTGTTGCTGCGCCGTAGCACCGGGCAACACGCTTTGCCAGCTGCCGTTGGCGGCCACCGTCAACAGGACGTCTTTGGCCCACGCGCCCTGCACCCAGGCCTGGGGCGCGAAAAATGTCTTGATGCCGCTGCTCATCATCATGGTGTCTCAGGCGTAAAGGTGGTTGGCGGCCTGCAGCGCGCCGGCCACCATATTCCTCAGCAGGGGCTGCACCTGCCAGGCCAGGGCCTCGTCATAGGCGTAGGGCGCCACTTCCTGCATGTAAAGGCTCTGGCACATCTCGAGCTGCACGGCATGCACGTCTTGCGCGGACTGGCCGTAGTGGCGCGTGATGTAGCCGCCCTTGAAGCGGCCGTTGACGGCGATGCTGATGTGGGGCGCGGCCTCGCAGGCCTGCACCACCGCGGCGGTGATGGATTCATGCGCGCTGGCGCCGCTGGCGGTGCCGATGTTGAGGTCGGGCAGCTTGCCTTCGAACAACCAGGGAATTTGCGAACGTATGCTGTGCGCGTCCCACAGCAGGGCAAAGCCGTGCTGCGCTTTCAGGCGCGCGAGTTCGGCGGCCAGGGCTGAATGGTAGGGCTGCCAGTAGGCTTCGCGCCGCCTCATGCGCTCTTCGGGGCCAGGCTCACGGCCGGCCTGGTACAGCGGCGCGCCGCTGAAAAAACGCGTGGGGCACAGCTCGGTGTTGGAGGCGCCCGGGTACATGGGCGCGTCGTCGGGCGGGCGGTTCAAATCGATCACATAGCGCGAATAGCGCGGCCGCAGCACGCTGGCGCCCAGCAGGGGCAGGAAGTTGTAGAGCCGATGCAAATGCCAGTCGGTGTCTTCGACCTTGAGCGCTTCGGCCGTGTAGCCGCCCTGCAGTTCGGCGGGGATTTCCGTGCCTATGTGCGGCATGCTGACCAGCAAAGGCACGTGCCCCTGATGCAAGCTAAAAACTCCGCTGTCGTCGCTGAAGTCATTCATGGGATGGATTCCTGAAAAAATTGAGCGCCCGGAAGGCGGCCCGCGATCAGTTCCGTGACAGCACGGCCTGGAGGAAATCCCGGGTTCGCGCCTGCGCCGGGTTGGTAAAGATGATATCGGGCGGCCCGGCCTCGATCAACACGCCGCCATCCATCACCACCACCACATCGGCCACTTCGCGCGCGAAGTCCATTTCATGGGTCACGACCATCATGGTCATGCCCTCGCCCGCCAGCAGCTTCATGACCTGCAAGACCTCACCCACCAGCTCGGGGTCCAGCGCCGAGGTGGGCTCGTCAAACAGCATCAGCTGGGGTTGCATGGCCAGCGCGCGGGCAATCGCGACCCGCTGCTTCTGCCCGCCCGACAGGCTGGCCGGCATGGCATGGGCTTTTTGCACCAGGCCCACCTTGTCGAGCAGCGCCAGGGCTTCGGCTTCCGTTTGCTGCCTGGACAAGCCGCGCACCTTGCGCGGGCCGACGGTGATGTTGTCGATCACCGACAGGTGCGGAAACAGGTTGAAGGACTGGAACACCATACCGACGTCTTCACGCAAATGGTTCAGCGCCTGGTCGTCCAGCATGCGGCCGGCATCGGCCAGCACGCGGCCGCAGATTTCAACCCGGCCGCTGTCGGGCGTTTCCAGCCCGTTGCAGCAGCGCAGGAAGGTACTTTTGCCAGAGCCGCTGGGCCCGATGACAACGACCACCTGCGAGGGCTGGACTTCAAAATCAATGCCGTGGAGCACGACGTGCTCGCCAAAAGATTTTCGCAATCCCCGGATGTTGACGATGGGGGCGCCGGCGGCGGGTGTAGGGAAGGTGGGTTGCGGCGTGTTCATTGCACCATGCCTCCGGCGCGCAGCCGCTGCTCGATACGGCGCAGCGCCAGCGTCGTCAGCCCGGTCAGCACAAAATACATGACGGCAATCACGAGGTAGACCTCCAGTGAACGATAGGACACGCTGATGATTTTTTGCCCCTCGTGCATCAGCTCATGGATGGTCAGCAGCGACACCAGCGCGGAGTTCTTGATCAGCGCGATGAATTCGTTGCCCAGCGGCGGGATCATGCGCACCAGCGCCTGCGGCAGGATGATGTTGCGCATGGCCGTTCCGTAGGACATGCCGACCGAACGCGCAGCCTCCATCTGGCCCTTGTCAATCGACTGGATGGCGCCGCGCACGATCTCCGACACGTAGGCGCCGGAATAAATGCCCAGGCCTATCACGCCGCACAAAAACGCCGGCAGCATGATGCCGAACTGCGGCAAACCGAAAAACAGTATGAACAGCTGCACCAGCAGCGGCGTTCCGCGTATGGCCGCCACGTAGCTGGTGCACAGCGCATAGACCACGCGTCTGGCCGGATTGAGGCGCCCGATCCCCACCAGCAAGCCCATGATGCAGCCAAGCACCAGAGCCACCGCCGTGATTTCCACGGTCACCAGCGCACCCGACAGCAGGTTGCGCCACCCCGCGAAAGCGGGGGAGAAATCGAGTTCCATCCGATGCGCTCCCGGGTTTTCTTATTTGGCGGCGGCTGGAGCCGTGGTGTTGCTAAACCACTTCTTCACGATCTGCGCGTAAGTGCCGTCGGCCTTGAGTTTGGCCAGGGCGCCGTTAACGGCCTTGGTCAGCTCGGGCGTGTCCTTGCGCAGCGCCATGCCGTACTCCTCAGTGGTCAATTGCTGCTCGAGCACGCGCTGGCCGCCGCGGGTGCGCACGTACTGGAAGGCCGCCGGCTTGCCGGTTACGGCCGCGTCGGCGCGGCCGATGTCGACCAGGTTGAACATTTCCTGGTTCTTCTCGACTTCCACCAGCTGCACCTGCGGGTAGTTGGCGGCCAGGTAGCTCACGGACTTGGTGCCCACCTGCACGGTCACTTTTTTGCCATTCAGGTCGGCCAGTGTCTTGATGGCGGTATTGCCTTCCTTCACCATGGCCACCAGGCCGCCCGCATAGTAGGAATCGGTGAAGTCCACGACTTTCTTGCGCTCGTCGGTGATGTAGATGGCCGATACCGCCATGTCAAAGCGCTTGGAGACCAGCCCGGGGACCAGGCCCTTGAAGTCGATGTCTATCCACTCGATGCGCTTGTTCAGGGTCTTGGCGATGGCTTCCACCAGCTCGATATCGAAGCCGGTGCGTTTGCCGGCTTCAACATATTCCATGGGCGGAAAGGTGGCGTCGGTCCCGACACGAAGCACGTCCTGCGCATGTGCGCTGAAAGCGGCCAGGCCGAGGACGGCAACACAGGAAGCAAGGAATTGGCGGCGAAAGTTCATGGGGTCTCTCCAGGGGGTTAAATAAATTCAGCGGCTCAAACTTCGGGAAATACGGGCGGCGGTGACCACTGCCATCTGGATCAGGGGCGGGTGTTTGCCCTGAACACGCACGCTGGGCGCCATCAATGTCAGGGCGCCGACGGCTTGTTTTCCCATGGCGAACAGGGGCACGCTGACGCCCCAGACACCGGCATCCACTTCGCTGTCACTGACGGYGAAGCCGGCCTTGCGGATTTCGGCCAGTTCGGCCAGCAACTCGGGGGGCCGGCGATCAGGGGCTGGCGTGGCGCTCAATGCAGCGACCGACATATGGGCCAGCAGGCATTTGGCCGAGGCACCCTTTTCAAGGGGAACACTGCGGCCTTTTTCAAAAGAGCAGCGCAGGGATTGGCAGCTTTCGACCATGTCGATGCAAATGGCCTGGCCGTTGACCGCGACGATCAGGCCGACACTTTCCTGTGATTGTTGCGCCAGCATCAGCATTTCCTGGCGCGCCTGCTGCGCCAGATGGGACGCCACGTCGTAACCCAGGGCCAGCTGCAGGCTCAAAGGCCCGGGCGCATAACGGCCGTCCGTTTCAAGCACAAAACCCCAGCGCTTGAGCGAGAGCAACTGGCGGTAAAGCGTGCTCTGGCTCAAGCCCGTCTTGCCCAGCAGCTCCACGGCCGTCAGGGGGCGCCCATGCTGCGCCAGCGTGGCCAGCACCACCAGCGCGCGATCAACGGCGGAAGCGGTAGAAGGGGCGGGGGCATCGGGCAACATCGCGTCAGTATCCGGTGCTTGCCTGTACGCGCAAAGCACTATTTCTCATTGGCTGGGAATGGCTGTTTCTTTTTTGGCGTCCGGCGGCACGCAGGCTTTGCGCCGTCGGCGGCAACTCAGGCGCGACAGCTCACGCTCAGCTGCATGGCTAGTCCACACGCCGGCGCAGCGCACCGGCGTTGAGCAACATTCATACCAAGCGGCCTTTGAAGACAGTCTTCAGGCGCGGGTTCGCGCCAAGGGCATAACTCAATTCAGCCGGCCGCTGCACGCCCCACAGCACGAAGTCGGCCCGTTTGCCCTCCGCCAGTACACCGCGGTCGCGCAGGCCCAGGGCGGCCGCCGCATGGCGCGTGACGCCGGCCAGCGCTTCTTCGGGCGTCAGGCGAAACAGCGTGCAGGCCATGTTGAGCATCAGCAGAAGCGAGGTGCAGGGCGAACTGCCCGGGTTGCAATCGGTGGAGATCGCCATGGGCACGTGCTGCTCGCGCAGCAGGGCCACGGGCGGCAATCTGGTTTCGCGCAGGAAATAAAACGCGCCGGGCAGCAACACCGCGACGCTGCCGGCCGCCGCCATGGCCTGCGCGCCTTCAGGCGACAGCCATTCGAGGTGGTCGCAGCTGAGCGCGCCATACCGCGCCGCGAGCTGCGCACCGCCGCTGTCGCTGAGCTGCTCGGCATGCAGCTTSACSGGAATACCCAGGGCTTTGGCCGCGGCGAAGACACGTTCAGTCTGCGCGGTGCTGAAGGCGATGCGCTCGCAAAAGGCATCGACCGCGTCGACCAGGCCCTCGGCGTGCAATACCGGCAGCATCTCGAGCACGGCATCGACGTAGGCATCGGTGCGGCCGGCGAATTCGGCCGGTACGGCGTGCGCACCCAGAAAGGTCGTGCGTATGTCCACCGCATGAGCCTGCCCCAGCGCGCGCGCGACCGACAGCGCTTTGCGTTCGTGCTCGAGCGCCAAGCCGTAGCCGGACTTGATCTCGAGCGTGGTCACGCCTTCGGCGATTAATTCTTTGAGCCTGGGTGCGCTTTTCGCCTGCAGCTCCTGCGCGCTCGCGGCGCGGGTGGCCTTGACGGTGGAGGCAATGCCGCCGCCCGCGCGGGCGATGTCTTCGTAGCTTGCGCCGTTTAGGCGCAGTTCGAATTCATGGGCGCGGTCGCCGCCGTAGACCAGGTGGGTGTGGCAATCAATCAAACCAGGCGTGATGAGCGCACCGCCCGCGTCATGCTGCGTGCTGCAGCGCGCCAGCAATTCGGCCGGCAGTTCCGCGCGCCGACCGACCCAGGCGATGGACTCGCCCTCCACCACCAGCGCGGCATCTTCCATCAGTCCGTAGGGCTGGGCGGCATCGGCCTGCAGCGTGGCGATGTTGCAGTGGGTCCAGAGTTGCAGGCTCATGCGGGAATCTCCATCCAGAGGGCTTGCTGCGCGGCGACTCGCACCGCGGCGCTGCCCGTGACCGTGCGCCAGGCCAGACTGGCGGGGGCCAACTGCAGTACCTCCTCGTCCAGCAACACAGTGGCGGCTGAAGCGTGCGCGTACACGGCGATGGTGGTCCCGGCGTGCAGGGTTTCGGCAAAACGGCCTTCGATGCGGAGCATGCGCGAAGGCTGGGCGCCCCTGCGCACCATCAGGTTGAAGTCGCGCGTCTTGCCATCTATCAGTTCGCAATCCGTGGCGGCCGCACCGTCAAAGAACAAGGGCGCGTCGGCGGCCGTCACACGGTGCTGCTCACCCGCCACCTCCAGTTGCACGCCTGCGCCTTCGAGCACCGCGAACCAGCGCTCTATGCCTTCGAATTTCGAGAAAGGGCCGCTTTGGTCGACGTCGGCCACCGACATGCGCCAGGCCCAGTCGCCCGCATCAGGCCACATGGCCAGCTCGCGCGTAACGCCACCGCCATTGCGCCAAGGCGTGGCGGGAATGTCGGCCAGGTTCACGACATTCCAGCTCATGCCTGGAACTTCCCGGCAAAGCTGTAGCGCGAACCCGGGTACACCAGGCGTGCCACGCTGGCGATGTTGCTGCCGCTCACGGTGCGCCGCATCATGGCCAGGCAAGGCTCGCCCAGCTTGATCTCCAGGTGTTTGGCCTCGAGCGCTGAAGGCAGGCAGGCTTCGATCGAATAACTGGCTTCGGTCAAGGGCGCCTCGGCCAGCAGGTGGTGCGTGGGCGTGGTCTCGCTGAAATCGGTTTCCAGGTAGTGCGGCGCCGCCGCCGGGTTGACGTAGCGGTCTTCATACTGGATGGGCACGCCGTTCTCCAGATGGATCAGGATGGTGTGGAACACCCGGCCGCCCGACCGCAAGCCCAGGGTGCGCGCCAGGTCGGCGCTGGCTTTTTCGGATTCGGCCAGCAGCACGCGCGAGGTGTGCACATGGCCGCGTTCCACCACTTCCTCGTGAATGTCACGAATGGTAAGCGTGGACGAAATGCGGTGCAGTTCCGCAACGAAGGTGCCGGAGCCCTGGATGCGGGTGACCAGGCCCTCGCCCATCAGCTCGCGCAGTGCGCGGTTCACCGTCATGCGGCTCACGCCGAACTGCTCCATCAGCACGGATTCGCTGGGCACCGGGTCGCCCGGCTTCCAGGTGCCGGCGCTGATGCGTTTCTTGATGAATGCCTTGACTTGGCCGTAGGCGGGCAGTGGTGTGGTGGCCATGGTTCAGCGGGTGTGTAAGAAAAAAACATTGTCACCGCAAAAGGCCGGGATCGATCCCTTTGCAGCCCTTGCGCGCACAAACCGTAGATTACGCCAGTTGACACAAGTTGTATAGACAACTACGATTTATACCAGTCGCCGCGCATTCTTTTCTTGAATGTCCGAGAAGTTTTTGTTTTTATTTCCGGAGCAGCCCATGTCCGACCTTTCCCAAACCCCTTTCCTTGACAGCAAGGCCCGCCCGGTGCGTGCCCCCCGCGGCAGCACGCTGAGCTGCGCCAACTGGCAGATCGAGGCGGCCTACCGCATGATCCAGAACAACCTGGACCCGGAAGTCGCCGAAAACCCCGATGAGCTCGTGGTTTACGGCGGCATCGGCAAGGCCGCCCGCAACTGGCCAGCCTTCGACGCCATCCTCGACTCCCTGCGCAAGCTCAAGGCCGACGAAACCCTGCTGGTGCAGTCGGGCAAACCGGTGGGCGTGTTCCGCACCCACCCGGGCGCGCCGCGCGTGCTGATCGCCAATTCCAACCTGGTACCCAAGTGGGCGACCTGGGAGCATTTCAACGAGCTGGACCGCGCCGGCCTGATGATGTACGGCCAGATGACGGCCGGCAGCTGGATTTACATCGGCACCCAGGGCATCGTGCAGGGCACCTATGAAACCTTTGTGGAAGCGGGCCGCCAGCATTTCAACGGCGACCTGGCGGGCCGCTGGGTGCTGACCGCCGGCCTGGGCGGCATGGGCGGCGCGCAGCCGCTGGCCGCCACCTTTGCCGGCGCCTGCTCGCTCAACATCGAGTGCCAGCAGTCCAGCATCGATTTCCGCCTGCGCACCCGTTACGTCGACAAGCAGGCCAAGGATCTTGACGAAGCGCTGGAGATGATCAAGCACCACACCTCGCGCAAGGAGGCCGTCTCCATCGCGCTGTGCGGCAATGCGGCCGAGATCGTGCCCGAGCTGGCCAAACGCGCCAAGGCCGGCGGCCTGCGCCCCGACATCGTGACCGACCAGACCTCGGCCCACGACATCATCAACGGCTACCTGCCGATGGGCTGGACAGTTGCGCAATGGAAAGCCGCACAGAAAGACCCGGCCCAGCATGCCGCGTTGACCAAAGCCGCGGGCGAGTCCTGCGTGGTCCACGTCAAGGCCATGCTGGCCTTCCACGAAATGGGCATCCCCACGGTGGACTACGGCAACAACCTGCGCCAGGTTGCGAAAGACTTCGGCGTGGACAACGCTTTCGACTACCCCGGTTTTGTGCCGGCCTATATCCGCCCGCTGTTCTGCCGCGGTGTCGGCCCCTTCCGCTGGGTGGCGCTCTCGGGCGATCCGGAAGACATCAAAAAGACCGACGCGAAAATGAAAGAGCTGTTTCCGGAGAACAAGCACCTGCATCGCTGGCTGGACATGGCCGAGGAGCGCATCGCCTTCCAGGGCCTGCCGGCGCGCATCTGCTGGATAGGCCTGGGCGAGCGCCACCGCGCGGGCCTGGCCTTCAACGAGATGGTGAAAAGCGGCGAACTCAAGGGCCCCATCGTCATCGGCCGCGACCACCTGGACAGCGGCTCCGTCGCTTCGCCGAATCGCGAAACCGAAGCCATGAAGGATGGCAGCGACGCCGTGAGCGACTGGCCGCTGCTCAACGCCCTGCTCAACACCGCGAGCGGCGCGACCTGGGTCAGCCTGCACCACGGCGGCGGCGTGGGCATGGGCTACTCGCAGCACTCGGGCGTCGTCATCGTCTGCGACGGCACGGCCGACGCGTCGGAAAAACTCGCCCGCGTGCTGTTCAACGACCCGGCCACCGGCGTGATGCGCCATGCGGATGCGGGCTATGACATCGCCAAACAAAGCGCCAAAGACAACGGGCTGAACCTGCCCATGATAGGAAGCTGAAACACATGTCCGATAGCACCGCCGAGATCCATCTCACCTACCTGAACCATCCCGACGTCCAGGCCCTGGCCCTGACCGACGCGGAGATCATCGCCGCCGTCGAGCAGGCCCTGCACGCGCAGGGCAACAAGCAGACGACGATCGAACCGCGCATGCACCTGGTGCCGGAAAAAGACTACCCCGGCCACTTCAATGTGCTGCGCGGCTACATACGCCCGCTGGGCCTGGCCGGCGTGAAGGTGGTGGGCGACTTCTACAAGAACTATGAGCAGGGCCTGCCTTCGGAGCTGGCGATTCTCAACCTGTTCGACCCCAAGAACGGCTCGCCCAYCGCCATCATCGACGCCTCGGACATCACCGACATGCGCACCGGCGCCATCACCGCGCTGGGCGCCAAGCACCTGGCGCGCAAGAACTCGAAAATCCTGGGCCACATCGGCGCGCGCGGCACCTCCTACTGGAACGTGCGCCTGCTCGACTCGATCTACAACTTCGACGAAATCCGCGTGCACTCGCGCCGGCCCGAAAGCCGCAATGCCTTTGCCGCCAAACTTGAAAAAGACCTGGGCAAAAAGATCACCGTGACCGAGGACTGGGAGTCCTGCGTTCGCGGCGCCGACATCGTGGTCGAGGCTTCGCGCCTGGAAAAACCCACGCCCATGCTGAAGACCGAGTGGATCAAAAAAGGCGCCTGCGTGATTCCCTACGGCACCATGAGTGCGGTGGAGCTCTCGCTGACCGACATCATGGACAAGATGGTGATGGACGACTGGGGCCAGGCCAAGGCCGGACCGCTGGGCGCGCTGCGCGCCCATGTGGACGCCGGCAAGCTGTCGGAAACCACGCTGCACGCCGAACTCGGCCAGATCGTCGCGGGCCTCAAGCCCGGGCGCGAGAGCGATGACGAGACCAACCTGTTCTGGCACCGCGGCCTGTCGCTGTCGGACATCGCGCTGGGCGCCTTCATGCTCGAAAAAGCCAAGCGCATGGGCCTGGGGCAAAAGCTGCGTTTCCGCTGAACGGCCAGCAGGGTGCACGCCGTGAATTCACCACAAGCCGGGGAAGCGCTGGTCGCCAATGCCCGCATGTACTCGGCCACGCCGGCGGCCAAGGCCGACTGGAAGGCCTTGCTGGCCTGGGTGCTGGACCGCGCGGGCCTGCCCTGGGACTTGATGGACTACGACGCGCCCGCGCCGCTGTCGCTGCTGTGGGCGCGCGATGACCTGGGCCTGGCGATGATGTGCGGCCTGCCCTTCGCGCAGCGCGGCGCACAGCCTACGCTGGTGGCCGCACCCATTCCGTCGCCGGCGCGCTACGGCGGCAAACCGGTGTACTTCACCGACATCGTGGTACGCGCCGACGCGCCCTACCGCAGCCTGGAAGACACGTTTGGCGGCGTGATCGGCTACACCCTGGCCGACTCCATGTCGGGTGGCGTGGCCTTGCGCCATCATCTGGCGCCTTATCGCCAAGCGAAAGGCTCGCGCCTGTACCGCAAGGCCGTGGGCGAACTGATCAATGCGCGCGGCGTGATCACCGCCCTGGCCGAAGGCCGCATAGACGCCGGCCCGCTGGACAGCTACTACCACGATCTGCTCAAGGCCTACGACCCGGCCTTCGCCGCGCAGGTGCGCACGCTCACCAGCACGGCAGCGCTGCCGATTCCGCCGCTGGTGGCCACCGCCGCCTTGCCGCCCGAGACCTTGTCAAGCCTGCGCGAGGCGCTGCTGGCAACGGCCACGGCGGCTGAGACTGCACCGCTGATGCGGCGCCTGCTGCTCGCGGGTTTTGCCTTTCCCGACGCGAACGACTACCGGCCCCTGGCCGCCATGGACGGCGGGCCGGCGCCCACACTGGATGACATTTGATGAAGCTGCTGCCCACGCGATCCACGTTCCTGGCCTTGCTGCTCGCCGCTGCCTCCTTCGGCGCCGCGGCCCAGGCTTACCCCTCCAAACCGCTGCACGTCATCGCGCCCTTTCCGCCCGGTGGTCCCGTCGACGTGCTGGGCCGCGTGCTGGCGCAGGGCCTCTCGGAATCCATGGGCCAGCCAGCCGTGGTCGACAACAAGGTGGGCGCGGCCGGCAACATCGGCATTGACCAGGCCGCGAAAGCCGCACCCGACGGCTACACCCTGGCCATCGTCCCTTTGGGCAATATCGCGGTCAACCCGGCCCTCTATCCCAACCTGTCCTACAAGGCCACCGACCTCGCGCCCGTCACCATGCTGGCCACGGTGGAGAACGTGCTGGTGGTCAACAGCGCCGTGCCGGCCCGATCCGTCAAGGAATTGCTGGCGCTGGCCGCGCAGAAGCCGGGCGGTATCAGCTTTGCCTCGCCGGGCGCCGGCAGCCAGGCGCACCTGGCCGGCGAGCTGCTGGCCCTCAACAGCGGCGTGCAGCTGCTGCATGTTCCCTACAAGGGCATAGGCCCGGCGCTCAATGATTTGCTGGGCGGCCAGGTCAGCATGATGTTCGCGCAGATGTCTTCGGTGCTGCCCCACATCAAGAGCGGCAAGCTGCGCGCACTCGGCGTGGCCAGCCTCAAGCGCTCGGCCGTGATGCCCGAAACACCGACGATTGCCGAGCAAGGCCTGCCGCGCTTCGAGGCGGTGTCCTGGTATGCGCTGATGGTGCCGGCCGGCACGCCGCGCGCCGTGGTCGACAAACTCAATGCGGAGACCGTCAAGCTCTTCGCACGGCCAGAGCTCAAGGAAAAGCTGGCCGCGCTGGGCATGGAGGCCGCGGCCGGAAAACCTTCCGACCTGGCGGTCGCCATCCAGGCTGACACCCAGCGCTGGACCGACGTGATCCGGCAAAAAAACATCAAACCCGAATAACACAACCATGACCCTCACTCTCCAACCCGGCCGGCTCACCCTGGCGCAATTGCGCGACATCCACACCAGCAATAAGACGCTGTCCATCGATCCTTCGGCCACAGCGGGCATTCGCGCAAGCGCCGCGCTGGTGCAGAAAGCCGCGCAGGGCGGGGATGCCGTCTACGGCGTGAACACCGGCTTCGGCAAGCTGGCCAACCAGCGCATCGCGCAGGCCGACCTCGAAACCCTGCAGCTCAACCTGCTGCGCTCGCATGCCGTCGGTGTGGGCGAACCCATGCCTGAACGCGTCGTGCGCCTGGTGCTGCTGCTCAAGGCCGCAAGCCTGGCGCGCGGCTACTCGGGCGTGCGGGAAGTGGTCATCGACACATTGATGGCGCTCTACAACAAGGGCCTCACGCCGGTGATCCCTTGCCAGGGGTCGGTGGGCGCTTCGGGCGACCTTGCACCGCTGGCCCATTTATGCCTGCCGCTGATTGGCGAGGGCGAAGTTTTCTACAAGGGCAAGCGGATCGCCGCCGCCGATGCGCTCAAGCAAGCCGCCATCACGCCGGTCAAGTTGTCGGCCAAGGAAGGCCTGGCGCTGATCAACGGCACGCAGGTCTCGACCGCGCTGGCGCTGGACGCATTGCTCGCCACCGACCGCCTGTTCGAAGCCGCCGTGATTTCGGGCGCCGTGACGCTGGATGCCGCGCGCGGCAGCGACGGCCCCTTCGACCCGCGCATCCACGCGGTGCGCGGCCAGCCCGGCCAGATCGCCTGCGCCGCCGCCTACCGCGCCATCATGGTGGGCAGCGAGATCCGCCGCTCCCACCTCGAAGGCGACGACCGCGTACAGGACCCGTATTGCCTGCGCTGCCAGCCGCAAGTGATGGGCGCCTGCCTGGACCAGATGCGCTACGCCACGGAGGTGCTGATGCGCGAAGCCAATGCGGTGACCGACAACCCGCTGGTGTTCGCCGAGGACGAGACGCTGCTGTCCGGCGGTAATTTCCACGCGGAACCGGTTGCGCTGGCCTGCGATGCGCTGGCCGTCGCCATCGCCGAAATCGGCGCCATCACCGAGCGCCGCATCGCCATGCTGGTCGATACCGTGGCTTCGCGCCTGCCGGCCTTCCTGACGCCCGAGCCGGGCCTGAATTCCGGCTTCATGATCGTGCATGTGACGGCCGCTGCGCTGGCCTCCGAAAACAAATCGCTGGCCCACCCGGCCAGCGTGGACAGCCTGCCCACCTCGGCCAACCAGGAGGACCATGTGAGCATGGCGACCTTCGCGGCGCGCCGCCTGCAGCCCATGCTGCGCAATACCGAGTACATCGTCGCCATCGAACTGCTGGCCGCCGCGCAGGGCATTGAATTTTTGCGCCCGCTCAAGAGCTCGGCCGTGCTTGAAGGCGTGCTGCAACTGGTGCGCCAGGCCTCGCCGGCCATGATGCATGACCGCAGCCTGGCGCCCGACATGGAAAGGGTGCACCAATTGGTGGCGGGCGGGCGCATAGGCCTGGCCGGAGAGGCCCAAATCACCGAGTTAACCGCCTTGCGGCTGGCATGAAGCCTGCATACATTAGCGATACCGTTACCTCTACCTACACAGGAGCCTCTTCATGAAACAGCAACTCGTAATCTCCCTGCTGGCCGCAGCATCCGCCCTGGCCGTGGGCGCCGCCCACGCGCAGGAGACCAAGGTCGCCATCGGCATTTCGGGCTGGACGGGTTTTGCCCCGCTGACCCTGGCCAAGGAAGCCGGCATCTTCAAGAAGAACGGACTCGACGTCTCGATCAAAAAGATTCCGCAAAAAGACCGCCACCTCGCGATCGCCTCGGGTGACGTGCAGTGCGCCGCCACCACGGTGGAAACCTGGGTGGTGTGGAACGCCAACGGCGTGGCGACCACGCAGATCTTCCAGCTCGACAAAAGCTACGGCGCCGACGGCATGGTGGTGAAACCCGCGATCACCAAGATCAGCGACCTCAAGGGCAAGACCGTGGCCGCCAGCGCGCCCGGCACCTCGCCCTACTTCGCCCTGGCCTGGATGCTGAAGAAAAACGGCATGAGCACCAAGGACGTGAAGGTCGTCAACCTCGAGCCGCAGGCCGCGGCCAACGCCATGATCGCCGGCACCGACGGCGTCGATGCCGCGATGACCTACGAGCCCTACCTGGGCGCGGTGCGCGCCAAACCCGAAGCCGGCAAGATCCTCGCCACCACGCTGGACTACCCCATGGTGATGGACACCTTCGGCTGCACGCCCAAATTCCTGAGCGAAAACCCCAAGGCCGCCAAGGCCCTGGCCGACAGCTATTTCGATGCCGTCGAGATGATCCAGAAAGAGCCCAAGAAAAGCTTCGAGATCATGGGCGCCGACGTGAAGCAGAGCGGTGAGGCCTTTGAGGCCTCGTCTAAATACCTGCGCTGGCAGGACCGCGCGGCCAACCAGAAATTCTTTGCCGGTGAGCATGCCGCCTTCAGCAAGGAAGCCGCCGAGCTGCTGATGGAAGCGGGCATCATCAAGTCGCTACCCGACATGGGCAAGCTGGCTGATACGCGTTTTCTCAAGTAAGCACGCGAGCGCATGCGGCCACTCCAACCCGTAACGCCCGGCGCGCGCATCGCGCTGGGCATCAGTTTTTTTGTTCTGTTCTTTGCCGTGTGGGCTTTCTTCACGCTGGGCGGATATGTCTCCAAGACCTTCCTGGCCGACCCGATCACCATGGTGAGGTCGGGCTACGACCTGCTGGCCAACCAGGGCTTCATCAAGGACATCGGCATGACGGTCTGGCGGGTGCTGGGCGGCTTCGCCGTGGCGGCCCTGCTGGCGGTGCCGCTGGGCGTGATGATGGGCGCCTACAAACCGGTTGAAGCCTTCTTCGAACCCTTTGTGAGCTTTGCGCGCTACCTGCCGGCGTCAGCCTTCATTCCCCTGCTGATCCTGTGGGCCGGCATTGGCGAGACGCAAAAGCTCTCGGTGATTTTTATCGGCTCCTTCTTCCAGCTGGTGCTGATGATTGCCGTGAGCGTGGGCAACACGCGGCGCGACCTGGTGGAAGCGGCCTACACCCTGGGCGCGGCCGACCGCGGCATCGTGGTGCGCGTGCTGCTGCCCAGCGCCGCACCCGAGATCGCCGAAACCCTGCGCATGGTGCTGGGCTGGGCCTGGACCTATGTGATCGTCGCGGAGCTGATTGGCGCGTCCAGTGGCATAGGCCACATGATCACCGACAGCCAGGCGCTGCTGGCCACCGACCAGATCATCTTCGGCATCATCGTGATCGGCGTGTTTGGCCTGGTCACCGACCTGGCCTTCAAAGCACTGAACCGCAAACTTTTCCCGTGGGCACAGTTAGGCCGATGACTTCTTCCTCCCCCATCCTGACCGTTACCCAGCTGTCGAAAACCTTCGCCGCCAACAAAGGCCCAGGCACGGTGGCGCTACAAGCCACAGACCTGAGCGTCGCCGAAAACGACTTCATCACCATCCTGGGCCCTTCGGGCTGCGGCAAGTCCACTCTGCTGCGCATGGTGGCCGGGCTGGACACGCCGAGCAGCGGCAGTATCGTGCTGGACGGCAAACCCATCGCCGGCCCGGGCGCCGACCGCGGTATGGTGTTCCAGAGCTACACGCTGTTTCCCTGGCTCAGCATCCTGCAAAACGTCTGCTTCGGCCTGCGTGAAAAAGGTTTGGCGCTGGACGCGCAACTCGACATCGCGCACCAGTTCATCAAGAAGGTGGGCCTGCAGGGTTTTGAGAACCATTTCCCCAAGCAGCTGTCGGGCGGCATGCAGCAGCGCACCGCGCTGGCGCGGGCCCTGGCCAACAACCCGCGCATCCTGCTGATGGACGAGCCTTTCGGCGCGCTGGACCACCAGACGCGCGAGCTGATGCAGGAGCTCTTGCAGGGCATCTGGGAGGCCGAGCAGAAAACCGTGCTCTTCGTGACGCACGACATCGACGAGGCCATCTTCATGGGCAACCGCGTGGTGGTGATGAGCGCGCGTCCCGGCCGCATCAAGTGCGACATCGCCGTGCCGCTGGCGCACCCGCGCCACTACTCGGTCAAGACGACGCCGGTGTTCACCGAACTCAAGGCGCGGCTGACCGAGGAGATTCGCGTCGAAGTGCACCGCGCGGCGGGGCTGCAAGCCCCAGCGGCTTAAAGACCCAATCGCAGCACGATCACTGCGCCCAGCACCAGCGCGGCGATCAAAATCGTCTCACCGACCAGCATGGCGACGGGCTGCCAGCCCAGTTTCATGAGGTCTTCAAAACTGGTCTTGATGCCGGCCGCCGCGATGGCCGTCACCAGCAGCCAGCGCGAGGTGTCGCTGGCGGCCTGGGTCATGGCCGGCGTGAAAGCGCCTATGGTGGCCAGCAGCACGAGCACGATGAAGGCCAGCAGGAAGCCGGGCACCAGGGGTACCTCCTCATCCACCGCCTTGGCGTCGGGATGCTTGCGGTAGCTGATGGCGATCAACAGCACGATGGGCATCAGCAGCATCACGCGGAACAGCTTGACCACGGTGGCGGTGTCACCGACCTCGGGGCCCAGCATCATGCCGGCCGCCACCACCTGCGCCACRTCATGGATGGTGCCGCCCAGGAAGATGCCGCCCTGCGCGGGCGCCAGGCCTATCAGCTTCAGGGCAAAGGGATAAAGAATCATGCTCAGGGTGGAGAGCACCGTGACGCCGACCACGGCCAGCAGGGTGAAACGCTCGTTCTCTTTCGTCTGCGGCAGCACCGAAGAAATCGCCAGCGCGGCGGACGCGCCGCAGATGGCAACCGCACCGCCTGAAAGCACACCCTCCTCGCGCGGGCGCTTCAGCCATTTCGCGAGCAGCAGGCCGAACCCGATGGTGAGCGCCACCGCGACGACGATGACCAGCGCGGTCTCGACGCCGAGCTTGGCGACCTGTGTCAGCGTGATGCGCGCGCCCAGCAGGGCGACACCGACACGCAGCAGGGTGCGGCCACAAAAATCAACGCCGGTCTTGACCTTGGGGTTGCTGTTGAGGAAGTGAAAGGCCAGGCCTATCAGCAGCGCATACAGCAGCTGGGGCCCGCCGTAATGCTCGGACAGAAAGGTCGCGGCCAGGGCGATGACCACACACACCATGGCGCCGGGAACGCTGGCTTTCAGGAGGGAGACGGAAGGAAGAAAGGACACTGGAGAGGGGACCGGCGATAAGACCGGGGTAAAACGGAAAAAGGGCGGGAAAAGGGCGAARAAAGCACCGGCGGCGAGGCTTCCGGCTGTGGTCTGGTTTATGCGGAAAACAGCTATCACCGGGTGATTTTCCGTCTTGCACACGCTATTTCCATATGCTACTATTATTAGGTTGTATATACAAGTTGAGGCGCTGGAAGCACCAGGATGGCGCGGTTTCCAGGCACCGTCGGCTCCAAAAACTTCACCGAGCAGTTCGTGCTGGCCGAAATCTACGCGCAGGCGCTTGAGGCCGCCGGCATCAAGACCGAAAAGAAGCTCAACCTGGGCGGCACGCTGATCGCCCAGAAGGCGATGGAAGAAAAGCAGATCGACTTCTACCCCGAGTACACCGGCACCATGCTGCTGGCCGTGCTCAAGCAGGAGCCCATGACGGACGCCAAGGCGGTGTACGACAAGGTCAAGGACGCCTATGCCAAGATGGGCTTTGTGGTGCTGAACCAGTCCAACCTGAACAACGGCTACGTGATGGTGGTGCGTGCCGACACCGCCCAGAAGCTCAAGCTCGAAACCCTGTCCGACCTGGCCAGGGCGGCCAAGGACCTGAAGGTCGGCGCCGGCCCCGAGTTCCGTGACCGCAAGGACGGCCTGCCCGGCCTCAAGGCCAAGTACGACATGGTCTTCGGCGAAGACCTGCAGATGGCCATCGGCCTGCGCTACCAGGCACTGAAGAACGACCAGATCCAGGTCGTCAACGGTTATTCCACCGACGGCATGATCAGCGCGCTCAAGCTCAAGCGCCTGCGCGACGACAAGAGCCTGTGGCCGCCTTACTTCGTGGTGCCCGTGATCCGCAAGGAAGCACTCGATGCCAACCCCAAGATCGGTGAAGTGCTGAACCGCGTGAGCGCCCTGCTCGACGAAACCTCCATGGCCCAGATGAACTTCCAGGTCGACGGCGAAAAGCTCGAACCCAAGGACGTGGCCCGCGACTTCCTGAAGGCCAAGGGACTGGTCAAGTAATACGCGTCTTCCGGCGCTCCCCGCACGATCACCGTGAAAGCTTGCACGCCATGACACTCGCGGTCGGGGAACAATGGCTGCGCATCCATGACCTGGTGCGCGTGGCGCGCGGCGGTGAGCCGGTTTCACTGGCACCGCAAGCGCGTGAACACGTAGTCGCGGCGCGTGAGCTGGTCATGCGGCTGGCCACTTCGGGCCAGGCCATCTACGGACTCAATTCGGCACTGGGCGCCAACACCGGCGCGGTGCTGGCCGAAGGCGACCTTGAAGACTACCAGCGACGCGCCGTGCGTGCCCGGGCCGTGGCCGTGGGCCCGGCCTATGACAAGGCCTCGGTGCGCGCCATGCAGTTCGCCCGCATCGCCGGCCTGTCGCGCGGCGGCTCGGGCGTCTCGCCCGCGGTGCTGGACGCCTGCATCGCGATGCTGAACGCCCAGGTACATCCGGTGGTGCCGCGCTTCGGCTCCATCGGCGTGGCCGACCTTCCCCAGCTCTCGCACCTGGCCTTGCCGCTGTTCGGCGAAGGCCAGGCCGAGGTCCGCGGTGAAATTTTGAGCGGTGCCGCCGCGCTCGAACGCGCAGGCCTTAAGCCTGTGACCCTGGGCGCCAAAGACGGCCTCGCCTTGATCAGTTCCAACGCGGCCACCACGGCGCGCGCCGCGCTGGTGCTGCATGACGCCCACGTGGCGCTGGACGCCTGGCTGGCCGCCGTGGCGCTCGGTTATGAAGGCTTCAGGGCCAACCTGTCGCCGCTGCACCCTGGTGCGGTGGCAGCCCGGCCGGCGGCCGGCCAGGTCGAAGTGGCACGCCAGTTGCGCGAACTGCTCAAGGGCAGCGCCCTGCTGGAGCCGGGCGCCGCGCGCCGAGTGCAGGACCCGGTGTCCATGCGTGTGGTGCCGCAGGTGCACGGCGCCGCGCGCGACATGGTGGACGCGGCCTGCGCGCAGGTCGAGATTGAACTCAACAGCGCGGCCGACAGCCCGCTGGTGCTGGCCGAAGAGGGCGTGATGCTCTCCAACGGCAACTTCCACGTGCCGGGCCTGGCATTGGCGCTGGACGCCTCGGCGATTGCGCTGGCGCAGGCGGCCAGCATGTCGGTGTCGCGCAGCCAGCGTTTCATGTCGCCGGCGCTCACCGGCCTGCCGCTGCAACTCACGCGCCACGGCCCGGCCCATTCGGGCTTCGCCACAGTGCAGAAAACCCTGACTGCGCTCTGGGCCGAAGTGCGGCTGCGCGCCAACCCGGGATCGCTCGACTACCTGCCGGTCTCCGAAGCGCTGGAAGACCATGCCTGCATGGCGCTGGGTGTGGCGGAAAAACTGGGCGAACTCGWGGAGCGCGTGCGCTACCTGATCGCCATCGAATTGGTCATGACCATCTCGGGTTTTCTGTACACCATCCCGACGCTGGCCTTCCTGGCCTTTTTGATTCCCGTGGTGGGCCTGGGCCGCACCAACGCCATCATCACCATGGTGGCGTTCTCCCTGATGATCTTGATCCGCAGCGTCGCCACCGGCATACGCGAGGTGCCGGCCGACATCATCGACGCGGCGCGCGGCATGGGCATGAACAAGGCGCAGATCATGCGGCGCATCGAGCTGCCGCTGGCCCTGCCCCTGATCGTGGCGGGCCTGCGCGTCTCGGCCGTCACTGTGATCAGCGTGACGGTGGTGGCCGCCTACGTCAATGCGGGCGGCCTGGGCACGCTGATCTTCAACGGCATCGCGAGCGACCACCCGGCCAAGATCTGGACCGGCGCGCTGACGGTCTGCGCGCTGTCCGTCGTCGTCGACCTGGCGCTCGCCCTGCTCGAGCGGCGCCTGAAAAACCGGCGCGCAGCCTGAAACCCAAGAGGCCCTGATGCTTGCCGACGCCTGGAACTATGTCCTTGCCCACCCCGCGCAGTTTTACCGCGCGCTGGGCGTGCACGTCGCGCTTTCGGCATCGGCGCTGCTCATCGCCGCGCTGATCTGCGTTCCGGCCGGCATTGCCGTCGCGCGCAGAAGTGGCCTTTCACTGGCCGTCGTCAATGTCGCCAATGTCGGGCGCACCCTGCCCTCGCTGGCCGTGCTGGCGCTGGTGATGCCGATTTTGGGCACCGGTTTTACCCCCGCCCTCTTTGCTCTCACGCTGATCGCGCTACCGCCCATCGTGACGCACACCATCGTCGGCATGCGTGGAGTGGATGCCGACGCGGTGGATGCCGCCATCGGCATGGGCATGACGCGCGCCGCGCTGCTGTGGCAGGTGGAATTGCCCATGGCCATGCCGGTCATCTTCGCGGGCCTGCGCACCGCCGCGGTGCAGATCATTTCGGGCGCCGTGCTGGCCGCCTTTATTGGCGGCGGCGGGCTGGGCGACTTCATCACCGCGGGTATCGCGATGATGGCCGTGCCCCAACTGCTGGTGGGCGCCATCCCGGTGGCGCTGCTGGCGCTGGGCACCGACTTTCTTTTTGGCGCGCTGCAGCGCCGCATGACTCCCCAAGGGCTTCGCGCATGATCACACTCGACCGCCTCACCAAGTCCTTCGGCGGCAGTGCCCAGTCGGCCGTCGACGGCTTGTCGCTGACCGTCAACACGGGCGAGATCTGCGTGCTGATCGGCCCCTCGGGTTGCGGCAAGACCACCACCATGCGCATGATCAACCGCATGGTCGAGCCTGATTCGGGGCGCATCGAAGTGGGTGGGCGCGACGTCACCAAGATGGATGCGGTCGAATTGCGCCGCTCCATCGGCTACGTGATCCAGCAGGTGGGCCTGTTTCCGCACATGACCCTGGCCGAGAACGTGGCCACCGTGCCCAAAATGCTGGGCTGGGATTCGGCGCGCATCGCCAAACGTGTGGATGAACTGCTGGCGCTGGTCCACATGGACCCGTCGATCTACCGCAACCGCTTTCCGCGCGAACTCTCGGGCGGGCAGAAGCAGCGCGTGGGCGTGGCGCGCGCGCTGGCGGCGGACCCGCCGGTGATGCTGATGGACGAACCTTTCGGCGCCATAGACCCGATCACACGGGCTCGCCTGCAGGACGAATTCCTGCGCATCCTGCGCGAGCTCGGCAAGACCATTGTGTTCGTCACCCACGACATCGACGAGGCGATTCGTATGGGCTCGCGCATCGCAATCCTGCGCAATGGCAAGGTGGTGCAGTACGACACGCCCGAACGCATACTTGCGCACCCGGCGGATGCCTTCGTCGAAGCCTTTGTGGGTGGCGACCGTTCGCTCAAACGGCTGGCCCTGCTGACGGCAGGGCCCTATGTGGAAAGCGGCACGCCCGCCGCCAATGCGCCGCGCCTGCCGGCTGCGACGCCGCTGCGCGACGCGCTGTCGGCCATGCTGGACGCCGGCGCGAATGAGGCCGCAATTGTGGATGCGGAGGGCAAGCCGCTGGGCCGTGTCACCTTGCAAAGCATTCAGCAAGCCGCGGCTGTCGCCCGCGCCTAGGACTGGCGCATCCGCAGTACGCTGCAGACACCCGCCAGCGCCGCAAAGCCGGCCGCCAGCCACAGCGCGACAAAAGAACCATGCCCGCCCTGCGGGTCGAACATCGCAAAGATCATCGCGAGCAAGACCGCGCCCAGAGTCTGGCCGGTCAGCCGCGCCGTGCCCAGCATGCCGCTGGCGCCGCCGCTGCGGTGCGGTGGCGCCGAGGTGATGATGGTGTGGTTGTTGGGTGACTGGAACAGGCCGTAGCCTATGCCGCACAACGCCATGCGCCAGACGATGTCGAGCTGGGACGGATGCGGCGGCAGCAACGCCAGCAAAGCCAGGCCCAGACAGAGCAGCGCCATGCCGATACCGCCCAGCACACCACCGGAATAACGCCCTATCAGCCGTCCCACCATGGGCGAAGTCACCACAATGGCCAGCGGCCAGGCCGTCAGCAGCAAACCGGCCTGCAGGTGGGTGAAGCCGTAGTTGCCCAGCAGCAGGAAAGGCAGGCTCACATAGGCCAGGGTCTGCGCGCAGAAAGCGCCTATGGACGTACCCATGGACAGCGCGAAGACGGGGATGCGCAGCAAGTCCAGCGGGAACAGCGGCAGCGGCTGGGCCAGCTGGCGCCGCACATACACCACGCCGACGGCGATGCCCGCCGCGAGTTCCGCCAGCGGCAGCCAAAGCGAGCCGGCAGCCTGGCCGCCGGGCACGGTTTCAATGCGCACGCCCAGGCCGTCGACGCCCAGGAACACCAGGCCGAACATCAGCGCGTTAAGCGTCACGTCGATCGCTGACAGCCGGCCCGG
The DNA here is from genome assembly GCF_056405515.1 of Polaromonas sp. P1_G2. Lineage (NCBI taxonomy): Bacteria > Pseudomonadati > Pseudomonadota > Betaproteobacteria > Burkholderiales > Comamonadaceae > Polaromonas > Polaromonas sp. P1_G2. The sequence goes on along the minus strand of NZ_JBFUBY010000001.1, from coordinate 23,261 downwards.
GGCCTTGGCGTGGTTGTCGGGCAAGGCCTTCCGGCCCAGCCATACCGACAGCAGGCCGAAAGGCACGTTGAGCGCGAACAGCCAGGGCCAGGAGGCCACGGAGAGGATGGCTGCCGCGATCGACGGCCCGGCCACCGAGGCCGTGGCCACCACCAGCGAGTTGATGGCAATGCCGCGGCCCAGCAGGTGCTTGGGGTAGATGAGGCGCACCAGCGCCGTATTGACGCTCATCAGGCCGGCCGCGCCCAGGCCCTGCAGCACACGGGCCAGCGCCAGCGTGGTCAGCGAATCGGCCATCGCGCAGGTCGCAGAAGCCAGTGTGAAGACCGACAGGCCGACCAGGTAGACGCGGCGGTAGCCGACGATATCGCCCAGCGAGGCCAGCGGCAGCAACAGCGCCAGCGTGGCGACCTGGTAGGCGTTGATGACCCAGATGGACTGCGCGGCGGTGGCATTGAGTTCGCGCGTGATGTCGGGCAGCGCGAGGTTGACGATGGTGCCGTCGAGCACCGCCATGACGATGCCCAGAATGATGACCAGCAACGCACGCGTGCGCTCGCGCGCGGGCAAACCATCCTGAACAAGCATGCGGACCTTTGTTATTAAGCGGGCGGTCAGTACGGCTGCCGCGCAGTGCCTATTTTAGGAGCGCCTCCGGAAGAGCCGCCGGGGCCGGCTGCCTTGCCCCAGTGCCGTCCTTGGGAAAGACGGTGCCGGATGTGAGAAATCCCGGCATGCAGGTGCATGGCCGGGATTTCGAGAGGTCCGTGACCCCGTTGAGTGCCGCTGGCGTGGCCTTACATTACTTCATGCCGTATTTGGCCTTGGCRTCGTTCTGGCAGCCGTCTTTGGCGGCACCGGTCAGCGCATCGCAACGCTCCTTGGCGGCCTTGTAATCGGCTTCACGTTTTTCCGAGCTGGCGTCTTTTTTGGCTTCGGCGACCTTGTCGGTCTTGTCCTTGCTGGTATCGGCGGCGGTCTTGGTGACCTTGGCGTCTTCCTTGGCCTTGACATGGGCGGCCTTGGCCTCCTTCACACAGACATCCTTGGCGTTGCCCTTCTGGTCATCGCACTTTTCCTTGGCGGTGTCGTAGGCAGCGTCGGCTTTGGCAAAAGCCACTTTCTCGGTGTTGCGCGGGCCGGGTTTGTACTGGGCTTCGAGTTCGGCCTTGGCGACTTTTTCAACGCCCTTGGCTTCCGAGACGCAGATGTCCTTGGCGTTGTCCTTCAGGGTGCCGCATTTGTCGCGGCTGGCCTTGTAGTCGGCCGAGATGCGGTCTTCCTGGGTCTTGTACTCTTCCTTGGTCATTGCCATGGCGTTGCCGGCAAAAGCGCAGGACATCACGGCGGTCAGCATCAGCAATTTGGTTTTCATGGATAACTCCTTTGGGATGGTGTGAATTTATTTGTGCTCGTCAGAGTCGTTGCGGTGAAGGGGAGGCGGTTCAATACCGTTCGAAGAAGTCCGTCGGGTTGCGGTCTTTCCACACGGCAACCTGCTTTTCTGCCTCTTCCTTGCTGATGCCGTGGCGCTCCTGGATCTTGCCGAGCAGCTGTTCGCGCTTGCCGGCGATCACGTCAAGGTCGTCGTCGGTGAGCTTGCCCCACTGCTCCTTGACCTTGCCCTTGAACTGGCGCCAATTGCCTTCCATGCGGTCGTGGTTCATGGTGTTCTCCTCAAAAAAAAAGGTAATCCGCCCAGTGGCCGCAAGCAAGATGCTCACGGACAATGGACATGAATTCACCATACGGCGGAAGCCATCCGCGCGCCGTAGGCCCGCGTATTCGATGGGCGTAGGCTCATGCTTACAGCCCGTTGGCAATGAGGTTTTTCCAACTAGTTGCATAGCTAATTAATTTCTGCTACAGTGCATCCATGTTTGACCACTGCCTTTATTTCAATACCACCGCGCTGGCCCGCCTGGTCGACAAGGAGTGGACGCTGGCGTTCAAGCCCTTCGGCGTCACGCCCTCGCAGGGCTTCATGCTGCGGCTGGTGCTCAAGCAGCCCGGCATGCCGCAGCACGAGATCGCCGACGAGCTGACGATCTCGCGCCCCACCGCCACGCGGCTGCTCGACGGCCTGCAAGCACTGGGACTGGTTGAACGCAGGAGCCTGGAATCCGACGGCCGCCACTGGGCCGTGTTTCCCACCGCCGAGGCCGAGGCCCTGCATGCCGGCATCAACAAAGCCAGCGGCGACGTGACACGCCGCATCCAGCAACAGATCGGAAAGGAGAACTTCGATGAAACCGTAGCCCGTGTCAGGAGCGTGTCTTCCGCGCTGAAATGAAGCGCGCGAAACGCTTTTTCATGTCCTTTTTTTTACCCATATAGTTGCATAGCTAACTATTAATTTCAACCCACCGGAGAAATCACATGCCCATCCTCAATGTCAAAGTCAGCCAGCCCGCCAGCCCCCAACTGACGAACGCCATCGCCGAAACCCTGCTGGAGCTGACCACGCGCATCCTGCGCAAAAAACGCGAACTGACCGCCATCGCGATCGACTTCGTGCCGCCCGAACACTGGATCGTGGGCGGCAGCACGCTGGCCAGCCAGGGCAAGAACAGTTTTTATTTCGACATCAAGGTGGTGGACGGCACCAACACCAAGGACGAGAAAGCGCGGTACGTGGCCGAGGCCTTTGCCGCTTTCAGCAAGTTGCTGGGCAATGTGCACGATGAAAGCTACATCTACGTGCACGACGTGCGCGCTGAGGCTTACGGCTTCGGCGGGCTGACGCAGGAATACCGCTACATCAAGGCAAAGGCCTGAGGACTGCGCGTTACCTGGAGCGCAGGGTGCGGCTCAGCAAAGCCACCGGCAGCAGGCCGACCAGCACCAGGGCCAACGCCGGCAGGGCGGCCTCGCCGAGGCGTTCGTCGCGCGCCAGCTGGTAGGTGACGACCGCCAGAGTGTCGCTGTTGAAGGGCCGCAGCACCAGCGTGGCGGGCAGCTCTTTCATGACGTCGACAAACACCAGCAGGCCGGCCGCCGCGACGGATCGCTTGAGCAGCGGCCAGTGCACGCGCGCGAGTATGCCCAGGCCGGGCGTGCCCAGCATGCGCGCACTGTCGTCAAAGCTGGCGGGGATGCGGGAATAGCCGCTTTGCAGGCTTTGCAGGGCCACGGCGCTGAAGCGCACCAGGTAGGCCCAGACAATGCCCAGCACCGTCGCCGTGACCCAGTAACCCGCGCCGGTTTGCGGCGCGGCCGCCTGCAGCCAGCCCACGGGCAGCAGCAGGCCGACCACGATGACTGCGCCCGGCACCGCATAACCCAGGCTGGCCAGCTGCACCGCAGCCCGGGTCAGCAGCCGGGGCTTGCGGCGCACCGCGAAGGCCAGGCCCAGTGCCAGGCCGGTGGCCAGCAGCGCGCTCAGGCCTGCCAGCCAGACGCTGTTCAAGGCCCAGCCGAAGAATTTGTCCCACAGCAGATTGTCCCAGCCCAGCACCAGCGGGCGCAGCATGAACAGCACCGGCAGCACAAAACCCAGCGCGATCGGCACGGCACACACCAGCCAGGCTGACAAAGCGCGCGCGCCGCGCAGCTGCACCGGCGCCGCGTCCTGCGCGCCGGCGCGCGCGCCGCGTCCGGTGGCGAAGCGCATGCGCTTTTGCGCGCCGTGTTCAATCCACAGCAGCAGCGCGACAAAAAACAGCAGCACGGTGGCCAGCTGGGCGGCGGCGATGCGGTTGTCCATGGACAGCCAGGCTTTGTAAATGCCGGCGGTGAAGGTCTGGATGCCGAAGTAGCTGGAGACACCGAAGTCGGCCAGCGTCTCCATCAATGCCAAGGCGACACCGGCGGCCACGGCCGGGCGCGCCAGCGGCAGCGCCACACCGCGTATGCGGCGCGACAGCGGCGCGCCCAGCAGCCGGGCTGCCTCCATCAGGTGAACGGCGCGCTCTGACAAGGCCGTGCGGGCGAGCAAATAAACATAAGGGTAAAGCGCGACGGTGAACACCAGCACCGCGCCGCCCAGGCTGCGCACCTCGGGCAGCAGCCGCCCCTGCAGGCCGAAAGACGAACGCAGCCAGCTCTGCAGCGGGCCGGCGTACTGCAGGAAGTCGGTGTACGCATAGGCCAGGACATAGGCCGGCATGGCCAGCGGCAACAGCAGCGCCCATTCAAATACCCGGCGGCCCGGAAACTCGAACAAGGTCACCGCGCTGGCGGTCGCCATGCCCACCACCGCTACGCCGAAGGCCACGCTGACGCACAGCAGCAGGGAGGTGGCGGTGTAGTCGGGCAGCACCGTCTGCAGCATCTGCAGCAGGATGGACTGCGCCTGGGCGTCGAACTGCAGCCAGGACAGCGCCACGGCGACGACCGGCAAGGTGAGCAGGCCCACCAACAAAAAGAGCACGGCGGAAGGAACTGTGGAAATCAGGCGGCGCAGCATGTAGACCCGGAAAAAGGCCTCTGCAGAAAGAGGCCCTCCCCTCGCTGCGCGTGCCGTGGTGTTGCAGCGGTCACTGCAAATGAGAATTGTAAGCATCCAGGGCCCTACAATCGAGCCCATGTTTCTGGATATCTCCCAGCTGGGCGTGCACTATGCCGGCCGTTCCAAACCCGCGGTCGACGGCGTGTCCTTCAGCCTCCAGGCGGGGGAGATCGGGGTCCTGATCGGGCCTTCGGGCTGCGGCAAGACCACCCTGCTGCGGGCCGTCGCCGGCCTGGAGCGTGCCAATGCCGGCAGCATCACGCTGGCCCGGGAGCTCGTCAGCAGCGCCGCCGTCCATATTCCGGCCGAATCCCGCCGCATCGGCATGGTGTTCCAGGATTACGCGCTGTTTCCCCATCTCGACGCCGCCCACAACGTCGCTTTCGGCCTCACGCACCTGCCCGCCGCCCAGCGGCAGCAACGCGTCGGCGAGGTGCTGGAACTCGTCGGCCTGGGCAACGTGCACAAACGTTTCCCGCATGAGCTCTCGGGCGGCCAGCAGCAGCGCGTGGCGCTGGCGCGGGCGCTCGCGCCGCAGCCGCGCCTGCTGCTGCTGGACGAGCCCTTTTCCAATCTTGACGTGGACCTGCGCGAACGCCTGGCGCACGAGGTGCGCGGCATCCTCAAGGCCGCCGGGGCGACCGCCCTGTTCGTCACGCACGACCAGCTCGAGGCCTTCGCCATCGGCGACCGCATCGGCGTGATGCACCAGGGCCGCCTGCACCAGTGGGACGAGGCTTACGCGCTGTACCACCGACCCGCCACGCGCTTTGTGGCCGACTTCATCGGCCATGGCGTGTTCGCGCAAGCCCATATCGAGCAGCTCGGCGACGAGGTGGTGGTGCACACCGCGCTCGGCGACCTCACGGACATGCTGGAATGCCCCTTGCCGGGCGCCTATGCCGGCGGCCTGTGCGACGTGCTGCTGCGGGCCGATGACATCGTGCATGACGACAACGCCCCGGTCAAAGCGCAGATCCAGCGCAAGGCCTTTCGAGGGTCGGAGTTTTTGTACACGCTCAAACTGCAGACGGGCGAGACGGTGATGGCGCATGTGCCTTCACACCACAACCACGCGCTGGGCGAGTGGATAGGCATACGCGCCGAGGTCGACCACGTCGTGACCTTCCCGCGTGAAGAAAGTATCTGAGAGCCTCTAAGCTTTTTGCCGCAGCGCTTCGATATCTTCGCGCAGCGTCTGCGCCCACACCCGCCGCGTCTGCCCCTGGGGCTGCTGCGGCTCACCGAAAACCACCACCGCCTTGAGCGGCGGCGCCGTGAGCGTGCGCCAGATCGAACCGGCCAGGGTCTCGTCATCGACATAGCTGGGCGCGAAGCTGGTGGCGCCGCTGACCGCGTCAACGAACTTCAGCGCCACCGGCTGCACCGGCACCGATGCCTCGATGGCCGCCTGGATCAGGTTGGCATGGAAATGCTTGAGGGTGATGCCGTCGCCCGTCGTGCCTTCGGGAAACACCGCCAGGATGTCACCGGCCTGCAGGCGCTCGGCCATCTGCGTGACCACCCGGTGCGCGTCGCGCCGCGATTCACGCTCGATGTACAGCGAGCCGGCGCCGTCGGACAGCGTTCGCACGAAAGGCCAGTCCCGCACGTCCGCCTTGGAGACAAAACGGCAGTGGCGCGAGGCGTGCATCACCAGGATGTCCAGCCACGAGATGTGGTTGGCCACCAGCAGCATGGGGCCGCCGGCGGGCGGTGTGCCCTTGACGACCAGCTCGATGCCGACGATGCGCAGCATGGCCCCGGCCCATACCTGCACGCGCGCCTCCTGGTCGGCCTGCTCCAGCTTGGGGAACAGTGTTTTGATCGTCCAGAAACCCTGCACCGCGTGCACGGTGGCGCGCAGCAGCGTCCAGCAGAAACGAAGCCATCTCATGGGTTTGCGTGCGCCTCAGTGCGAAGCTTCATAGGCGAGCTGCCCGCCCACCACGGTCCAGCGCACGCGCACCGGCATCTGGTGGCCCGAAAACGGCGTGTGCTTGCCCTGGCTGCGCAGCGCGGCCGGCTCGACGGTCCATTCGCTCTTCGGGTCGAACACGCAAAGATCCGCCACGCCGCCCTTGACCAGCCGGCCCGAACTGCTTTGCAGCGTGCCCAGTGCATCGCCCAGCACGCGCGCGGGCTCGCTGGTCAGCACCGCCAGCGCGCGGACCAGCCCGGCGCCGCTGTCGCTGCCCCACTTGCAGGCCAGGCCCAGCAGCAGTTCCAGCCCCGTGGCGCCCGGCTCGGCCTCGGCGAAAGGCAAGGTCTTGGCATCCTCGTCGACCGGGGTGTGGTCGGACACCAACGCGTCGATGGTGCCGTCGGCCAGGCCCTGGCGTATGGCGTCGCGGTCGCGCTGCTGGCGCAGCGGCGGGTCCAGGCGCATGCGGCTGTCGAAATAGCCGATGTCCACGTCGGTCAGGTGCAGGCTGTTGATGCTGACGTCGCAGCTCACAGCCAGGCCCTCGGCCTTGGCCCTGGCGACCAGCGCCACGCCCGCGGCGCTGCTGACGCGGCACAGGTGCACGCGCGCGCCGGTGGCACGCACCAGTTCAAAAATCGTGTGCAGCGCGATGGTTTCGGCCGCGACGGAAACGCCGCTCAGGCCCAGGCGCGTGGCCAGCGCACCGCTGGCGGCCACACCCTGGCCCAGGTACRGCTCCTGCGGCCGCAGCCACACGGTGTAGCCGAAGGTCGAGGCATATTGCAGCGCGCGCATCATGACCTGGGTATTGGCCAACGGCACCTCGGCCTGGCTGAAACCGACACAGCCCGCCTCTGTCAGCTCGACCATCTCGGTCAGCGTCTCGCCCTTCAGGGCGCGGGTCAGCGCGCCCAGCGGGAACACGCGCGACTGGTGCAGTTTTTCGGCGCGGAACTTGAGCATCTCCACCAGGCCGGGCTCGTCGAGCACCGGGTCAGTGTCGGGCGGGCAGACCAGGCTGGTCACGCCGCCTGCGACAGCCGCGGCCAGTTCGCTTTCAAGCATGCCTTCGTGTTCATGACCGGGCTCGCGCAACCGGGCCGACAGGTCGATAAGGCCGGGCGCAACGATGCAGCCCGTGGCGTCAATGGTCTTGTTGGGCGCGAAATCGGCGGGTGTGTTTTTGAGCGAGACGATGCGGCCGGCCGCGATGGCAACGTCGCAGGTTTCGTCGAAGTTGGAGCCGGGGTCGATGACGCGGCCGTTTTTGATGAGTATCTTCATGCTTCGTTCCCTGCAACTATGCTCATGACGGCCATGCGGACCGCGATGCCGAAGGTGACCTGCGGAAGGATCACGCTCTGCGTGCCGTCGACCACCGCCGAGTCGATCTCGACGCCGCGGTTGATGGGCCCGGGGTGCATCACGATGGCGTCGGGCTTGGCCAATTGCAGCTTCTCGGTGGTCAGGCCGAAGCTCTTGAAGAACTCCTGGCTGCTGGGCAGCAGCGCACCCGACATGCGCTCGTTCTGCAGGCGCAGCATGATGATCACGTCGGCGTCCTTGATGCCTTCTTCGAGCGTGTTGCAGACGCGCACGCCCATCTGCGCCATGTCGGCCGGCACCAGGGTCTTGGGGCCGACCACGCGCACCTCGGGGCAGCCCAGCGTGGTCAGCGCGTGGATGTCGGAGCGCGCCACGCGCGAATGCAGCACGTCGCCGMCGATGGCGACCGTGAGATTGCTGAAGTCCTTTTTGTAGTGCCGTATGGTGTACATGTCCAGCAGGCCCTGCGTGGGATGCGCGTGGCGGCCGTCGCCGGCGTTGATCACGTGCACGTGCGGGGCCACGTGCTGGGCGATCAGGTAGGGCGCGCCCGATTCGCTGTGGCGCACCACAAACAGGTCGGCCGCCATGGCGCTCAGGTTGGCGATGGTGTCCAGCAGCGACTCGCCCTTGGAGGCCGAAGAGCGCGCGATGTCCAGGTTGATGACGTCGGCCGACAGGCGCGTCGCGGCGATCTCGAAGGTGGTGCGGGTGCGCGTGGAGTTTTCAAAGAACAGGTTGAAAACGCTCTTGCCGCGCAGCAGCGGGACTTTTTTGACTTCGCGGTTGTTGACGCTGACGAAGTTGGCGGCGGTGTCGAGGATTTGCGTCAGCGTGGCCTTGGGCAGGCCTTCGATGGACAGCAGGTGGATCAGCTCGCCGTTCTTGTTGAGTTGCGGGTTTCGTCGGTACAGCACGGTGTGGACTCCTCTTGTTCTCTTGTGGGTCTCGTTGTGTTCTTGGGTCTGCTCTTGGGTCTTGGGCTCAGGCCTGGTGGTCCTGCACCTGGAAGCTGAACCGGCCGTCTTCGGCGCGTGCCAGTTCCAGCGACTGCGAGGCCGGCAGCGCCACCCGCGCCACGGCGAGATCGGGCTGCACCGGCAACTCGCGCCCGCCGCGGTCCACCAGCACTACCAGCTTGACGCTGGCGGGCCGACCGTAGTCGAACAGCTCATTGAGCACCGCGCGTATGGTGCGGCCGGTGTAGAGCACGTCGTCGACCACGACCAGGTGGGCGCCGTTGACGTCGAAGGGCAGCAGGGTTTGCCCGCTGGAGGCCAGGCCGCGCTGCGAAAAATCGTCGCGGTGCATGGAGGACGACAAAATGCCGGCCTCACCGGCCAGGCCCAGGTCTTTTTGCAGGCGCTGCGCCAGCCAGGCGCCGCCCGAGGCCACGCCGACCAGCATGGGCGGCTGGGGATAGGACGCCAGCTGCTGGCGCATGCCGCGCAGCAGGTCGCTGTACAGCGCCTCCGCGTCCAATGTCAGGCTGCTCATGGAAGACTCCTTAAAAACTGCTCGAGGATGATGCAAGCCGAGGCGGCGTCGGCGTCGAGCGCGCCGCCGGCCAGGGCCTCGGTGGTGCTGTAGCGCTCATCGACTTCGAAGACCTGCAGGCCGAAGCGGCCGCGAAGCTGGCGGGCGAACTTCTGCGCGCGCAGGGTATTGTCGTGGCTGGCGCCGTCGGGATGAAAAGGGATGCCGACCACCAGCGCATCGGGTTGCCATTCCTTGATGCGTGCTTCGACGGCCTTGAGGCGGGCGTCGCTGCCTTCGGCGGCAATGGTGGCTTGCGGCGAGGCGGTGCGTGTCAGCACATTGCCGGTGGCCACGCCGGTGCGCCTGAGACCGAAGTCGAAAGCCAGAAAGGTTTGGAGGCCGGCGGCCGGGGAAGAAGGCATGGCCGCGAGGCTCATGCGTGGCCGGCCTCGGGAGAGAGCATCCAGCTTTGGAGGCCCAGCAGCATCAGCGCCTTGTCGTAGCGCTGCTCGACCGGCGTGTCGAAGATCACGCCGACGTCGGCGGCAACGGTGAGCCAGCTGTTGTCGGAGATTTCCGATTCGAGCTGGCCTTCGCCCCAGGCGGAGTAGCCGAGCGAGACGAACACCCGGCGCGGGCCGGCGCCCGTAGAGAGGGCTTCCAGCACGTCTTTGGAGGTGGTCATTTCGAGGCCGCCGGGAATCGTCATGGTCGAGGCATAGACCGATTCGTTGCCGGGCATCATGGATTCGTGGAGTACAAAACCGCGCTCGGTCTGCACCGGGCCGCCCTGGAACACCGGGGCTTGCGTCAAGTCATCGCGGCGCAGGGGCAGCTCGACTTTATCGAACAGGTTCTTGAGGCTGATGTCGCTGGGCTTGTTGATGACCAGCCCCAGCGCGCCGCGGTCGCTGTGTTCGCACATATAGACCACGCTTTTGGCGAAAGCTTCGTCGTCCATCCCCGGCATGGCGATGAGGAAGTGATGCGTGAGGTTGATCGATGCGGAATCCGTGGCCATGCCGGGATTTTACGCGCACTGGGAGGTCTGGGTCACGGCATGCGGGCCTTTCGCTACCATCCCACCATGCAAAAGAAATACCGGGCCGGCCTGATGTGGTTCAGGCGCGACCTGCGGGCCCAGGACAACGCCGCGCTGCACCACGCGCTCAAGGCTTGTAAGCAGGTGTTTTGTGTCTTCGTGTTCGACCGGGACATCCTGGACACCCTGCCCCGGGCCGACCGCCGTGTGGAATTCATACACGAATCCGTGCTGAGCCTGGGCGGCCAGCTGCAGCGGCTGGGCGCAGCGAATGGCAAGCCGCATGCGGGCCTCATCATGGTGCATGGCCATGCCGGCGAGGCCGTGCCCCGGATGGCTGCGGAGCTGTCCGTTGACGCGGTGTTCGCCAACCATGACGATGAGCCCCAATCCCTCGCGCGCGACGCCGCCGTGCAGGCCGCGCTGGAAGGCCGGGGTGTGGCCTTCCACAGCTTCAAGGACCACGTGATCTTCGAGCGCCAGGAGGTATTGACGCTGGCGGGCAAGCCCTACACGGTGTTCACGCCTTACAAGAATGCCTGGCTCAAAAAGGTGGACGATTTTTACCTCAAGCCTTACCCGGTAGCGCGTTACGCGGCAGCACTGGCGGCCGTGCCCGATGAAAAGCGCGCCATTCGCTCGCTGGCCGAACTCGGGTTTGAGAAAACCAATCTGTCGGCGCTGAAGATACCCACCGGCAGCGAAGGTGCCGACCGGCTTTTTGAGGAGTTCAAAGGCCGTATGGCGAACTACAAGTCGGCGCGCGACTTCCCCGCCGTCAAGGGGCCCAGCTACCTGGGCGTGCACCTGCGCTTCGGCACGGTGTCGATCCGCCGTCTGGCCGCCGCGGCGCTGAGCCCGGAGCACCGTGACAGCGAAGGCGCCGCGACCTGGCTCAGTGAATTGATCTGGCGGGATTTTTACGCGCAGATCCTGGGCAACTTCCCGCACGCCGCGCACAGCGCGTTCAAGCCTGAGTACGATGCGATCGCCTGGGAAAGCGGCGACAAGGCCAACAGGCTGTTCCAGGCCTGGTGCGAAGGCCGCACAGGCTACCCGCTGGTCGACGCCGCGATGGCGCAGATCAACCAGACCGGCTATATGCACAACCGTCTGCGCATGGTGACGGCGAGCTTCCTGGTGAAAGACCTGGGCATCGACTGGCGCAGGGGCGAACGCTACTTTGCCGAAAATCTCAATGATTTCGACCTGTCAGCCAACAACGGCGGCTGGCAATGGGCGGCAAGCACCGGCTGCGATGCGCAACCCTACTTCCGGATCTTCAATCCGGTCAGCCAGGGCGAAAAGTTCGATGCGGACGGCAGTTTCATCCGCCGGTACGTGCCGGCGCTGGCAAAGCTGCCCGCCACTGCCATCCACAGCCCCTGGCTGGCCAGGCCGCTGGAACTGGCCGCCGCGGGCGTGGTGCTCGGCCAGGACTACCCCTTGCCCATCGTGCAGCACGACGAAGCCCGTGCGCTGACGCTGCAGCGCTATGCGGTGGTGAAAACAAAGGCCTGAGACAGCCGCCCCCGCGCGGGGGGCGGCCTGCGTGAATCCGCCCGAAGCTCAGGCGGAGATCGCGGTCTCGGCGGCGCAGTAGTGCCGCACCAGGCTCATCAGCTCTTCTTCGGAGAACGGCTTGCCCAGGTAGTGGTCAACGCCGAGTTCCTTGGCATGTTCGCGGTGCTTTTCAGCGATGCGCGAGGTAATCATGATGATGGGCAGGTTGTTCAAGCGCACGTCGGCGCGGATATTGCGCGCCAGGTCGAAGCCGTCCATGCGCGGCATTTCGATGTCCGACAGCACCACGGCGGGCCGCTCTTCCTGCAGGCGCTCAAGGGCCTGCAGACCGTCGGCCGCCATGGAGACGCGGTAGCCTTCGCGTTGCAGCAGGCGCTGCGTGACGCGGCGCACCGTGATGGAATCATCGACCACCAGAATCAGCGGGATCTGCGGGGCGGAAGGTATCAAGGCCGGCGCTTTCGCGGCGCCGCCTGCCGCCGTGGCGCCGGCTCCTTCGAGCACATGCGGTTCGGCGCGGTCGGTGCTCCAGGCACGGGCTTGCTGGCCGTACACCGAAGCCAGCGCGACCGGGTTGTAGATCAGTACAACGGCGCCGGATGCCAGCACGGACATGCCGGCGAGGCCCGGCAGGCGCGACAGCTGCGGCCCGAGATTCTTCACCACAACTTCCTGGTTGCCCAGAACTTCATCGACGTGCAGGGCAATGCGCTGCGCGGCGCTTCGGAAAATCACGACAGGCGTGGTCTTGCCCTGGACTTCGCCGCTGTGGTGCGAAGCTTGCAGCAGGGCGCCCGACCAGAAGAAAGGCATGGATTCGCCGGCGATCTCCATCGTGCCGGTGTTGTAGGCCTGCTGCAGTTCCTTGGCGGACGCGCGGCGCACGGTTTCAACCACGTTGGCGGGCACGCCCACCGAGAGGTTGCCGGCGCGGATCATCACCACCTGCGTCACGGCCGTGGTCAGCGGCAGCACCAGCTTGAAGTGGGTGCCTTTGCCTGTCACGGTGGAAGTTTCAATCCGGCCGCCCAGCGAGTTGACCTCGGAGCGGACCACATCCATGCCGATGCCGCGGCCGGCCAGTTCGGTCACCTGGGCGGCGGTGGAGAAACCGGGCATGAAAATCAGGTTGGCGGCGTCGCTGTCTTCCAGGGCCTGGTCCGGCGCGATCATGCCGAGGCTGACGGCTTTTTCGCGGATGCGGCGCAGGTCCAGGCCGGCGCCGTCATCGCTGAAATCGRCCGAAACGTCGTTGCCTTCCTGGCGCAGGTGGACGGTGATCAGGCCGACCGGGTCCTTGCCCGCGTTGGTGCGGGTCTCGGTGCTTTCAATGCCGTGGGCTACGCAGTTGCGCAGCAGGTGTTCGAAGGCGGGGGTCATGCGGTCCAGCATGCCGCGGTCCATCTCGATGGTGCCGCCCAGCAGGTCCAGCTTCACCTGTTTGCCGGTTTCCTTGGAAGCCTGGCGCACCACGCGGTACAGGCGTTCGGAAATGCCTTCAAACTCCACCATGCGCGTGCGCAGCAGGTCGCGCTGCAGTTCGCGGGTCTGGCGTGCCTGGGCGATCAAGTCGTCTTCCGTCGCTTCCACCGTGCGCTGCAAGGTGCGCTGCACGGTCGCCACGTCATTCACGGATTCAGCCATCATGCGCGTCAGTTCCTGCACGCGAGTGAAACGGTCGAACTCGAGCGGGTCGAAGCCGGCCTGGGCTTCTTTGGCCTGCGCGAGGCGCGATTGCATCTGGGTTTCGGCCTGCAGTTCGATGTCGCGCAACTGTTGGCGCAAGCGGTTCAAGTTACCGCTCATGTCGTTCAGCGAACCGCGCAGCTGGCTGAGCTCGGCTTCCAGGCGCGAGCGCGTGATCATGACCTCACCGGCCTGGTTGACCATGCGGTCCAGCAACTGGGAACGCACGCGTATCGAGGCATTGGCTGCTTGCCGCAAGGGCTGCATGGCCATGGTCTGCGGTGCCGGCACCGAGAGTTTGCGCGAGCCGGCTGCCGCAGCAGCGGCAGGCGCGGGGCTTTCCACCGCTGTTTCAGTAGCGCCGGGCGTGGCGGCAGCTTCGACAGTCGCGGAGACCGGTTCAGGATCGGCAGCGGCAAGGGGCGCCAGCACCACGGGCGCGGCGGCAGCCGCCGCATCGGCGTTGCGCAGCGCTTCAAACGCCGCTTCCATCGCGTCAAAACGGTTGATCAGCGGTTCGAACTCAGCCGAAGCCGCGGCATCGGAGCCGAGAAACTCAATTTCGGATTCGATCCTGTGCGCCATTTCGCCGAGGCGCAGGGCGCCGGCGAGCCGGGCGCTGCCCTTGAGCGTATGGAGCGCACGCAGCACCTCCATGCGCGCGCCCTGGTTGTCGGGCCGCGAGGACCACTGCCGGAGCGCGCCGCCCAGTTGGGGCATCAGTTCGGCGCCTTCTTCTTCAAAAATCGGGAACAGGTCGGGGTCGATCGCGTCGACCGCATCGATTTCCTCGTCCTCTTCGTCGCCGAAATTCTGCGTGACGGGCGCAGCCGGCGTGACCAGCCGCACCGGCGGCGCGACAGCCATCGGCGGCGCGACAAACGCGGCGGGCGGCGGCACGGGCGCGGCCTGCACAGGTGCGGGGGCGGGTACGGGCACTTCGATGAGGGGGGTTTCCTCGACGGCCTGCATGAGCACCGGGTCAAATTCCGGTTCGGGCTCAGGCAAGGGAGCGGACTCCAGGACCGGCTCTTCGGGCGCGAAATCGTAGTCGGAAAAATCGGTGCCGGGCGGCAGGACCGAGTCGGAGAAATCAAGTTGCCGCAAGCGGTCAAGCACGCCGGCATCCGGCTCCTTGAGGAAGCCCGCGGCGAACTGGTGCAGCAGGCGGCGTATATCTTCCGCCGCATCTACAAAGATCTGGCCGTACTTGGCGGCGCCGTTGCGGTGATGCGCGCGGGATTGCTGCAGTGCCTGCTCGAGTGCGCGGGCCATTTCGGACAGCGCGTCGAAACCGACCGTGGCGGAGCTGCCGGCCAGGGAATGCGCCAGGGCCACGGTGGAGTCGCTGACCGGCTGGTTACGCTCCAGCGACCATTCGCTCACTTCCGTCACCAGCCTGCGCGACCATTCATCGGCCTCGTTCAGGTAGACGTTGTAGAGCGGGATGCCGATGCGCAAAGTACCTATGACCTTGACCTGCTCATCGCCGCTGCCGTCTGCGGACATGGCGCTGTCGGTCGCTTCCACGCGATCCAGTGCATCCAGCTCCTGGACGGGAGCGGGTTCGTCGAAAGCGGGGGCCTGTGCCGCTGCGAGCGGCTGTGCAGGTGCAGGAAAATCGAAATTCAGGTCAGTGTCGACGGCCAGGCCGGTTGTCACCGGTTCGGCCGCTTCGGCATGGAAATGCTTGTCGAAGTCCGCGTCGGACAGCTCGATGGCTTCGGCCGTGTCCAGTTCCAGCGCAGGGCCGGTATCGGCGGCCGCAGGAACACCGGCGTCCGCGGAAATCGCCGACAGGCTGTCGAAGTCGATGCCGGCGATCTCGGCCGCGGGCGCAATCACCGGCTCAGCGGGCTTGGCTGGCGCGGCGGCGTCCAGGTCGTCAAATACCAGGTCAAAGTCCAGGTCGGTCGCGGGCGCCTGCGCTGGGTCGGGTGCTGCGCTCGCGGCTGCGGACGTACCGGCGTCCAGTTCAAATTCGGGCAGCGAGAATGCCTCGGCCGCAGCCGGCTCCGCGGCGGGCGCAGCGTCGGAAACGGCCACGGGGGCAGGAGCGGCGGCGGCTTTGGCGGCCGGGACCAGCGGGCTGTAGCGACCTTCGGTGCGCATCGCATCGGCGCTGGCGCGGAAGGTGGACGCCGCCCAGGCGCCGTCCTGGTTCGCGGCGATGTCCGCGATCCAGTCGGCGAAACCACTCATGGCTTCGGAGGACAAGGCCCTGAATTCGTCGGTAGTGGGCTTCTGGTCGGCCAGCCAGGTGTTGAGCATCTGCTCCAGCGACCAGGCGGCTTCACCAAACTCGTTGAGCCCGACCATGCGCGAGCTGCCTTTGAGGGTGTGAAAAGCGCGCCGCAGGACGGTGAGCTGCGAAATGTCGCCTGGATCCGAGGCCAGCGCGGCCAGGGCTTCCTGGCCGTTGCCGATCACTTCGCGCGCTTCCTCCAGGAAGATGTCGCGCAGGTCGTCTTCTTCAAAGTCGTCGGACGCGGCCGGGCTTGCAGGCGCGGCCGGTGCCGGCGCCACGGTGAACGCCAGCGTCGTCATTGCGGTTGCGGCGGCGTCGGCATCGCTTGCGGACACGGCAACGGCGGCGTCGCGCGCGGTTTGGGCCAAAGCCGGCTGTTCGGCCAGCGCCGCATGGGTCGCCAGGGCATCGAGCTTGATGGTGAGGTTGGCGTCGGTTTCGCCCTGGCCGGCATCCTGCACCACGGAAATGACTTCCTGGGACAGCATGTCGCTGTTGACGGTAACGGCCGAAGCGGCGCTCGCCGCGTTCTGCGCGCGCCCCATCAGCGGCCGGAGCTCGCCTTTTTCGTCGTCGTAGACAAAGAGCTTCTTCGCCAGCGCAGGCTGGTAGTTCAGCATGTCGATCAGGAAGCTCAGGGCACCCAGGTTGTTGCCCAGGTGTTCGAACGTGCCCGCGGCGCGCGCCTGCTGCTCGTCGACTTCGGTGACCAGCATCTGCTCGACGCTGTCGCGCATGCGCAGCACCGCGTGGGAGGCCTGGTCCAACCCCAGCACGGACAGCACGCCGCGCATCTGCGAGAGCTGCCCGGGAACGGCTTGCAGCGTCACCTTGTCCTGCGGATTGCGGAAAAACACATCCAGCGATTTTTCAAGCTCGCCCAGCGAGATGCGCAACTCGCCCACCACGCTGCCCATGGTCTGCTTGTCGCTGACGCGGCGGTACAGCTCTTCCATCCAGCCTTCCAGCGGCTGGGGTTGCCCGCCGGCCCTGACGCCTTCCAGGCGCTCGGCGAGGTTGGCCGTGCGCACCGCCAGTTGCGGGTCGTTAGGGTCCAGGTCGTCAAACGCGGCTTCCAGGTACAACACCGACGTGGCCACTTCCATCGCCAGTTCAATGCCGGGGGCATGACCCGAGCGCACCGTGGTTTCCACGGCCCGGCTCAGGGCCTGCGCCAGCGGCTCGCTGGGCGGATGGAGCTTGAGCAGGGAATCGGTCACCAGGCTGAACTGGTCGCTGACCGTCTTGAATTTGTTGGCGTCCCCAGCGGACAGCGACGACCAGGTTTCCTTGGCCGAGGTGATGCGCTTGCGAGCCTGCGCCAGCAGGGCCGGGTCAAAACGCCCGAACTGGACGAGTTCGTAATCGACGGGCTTGAAGCGGTTCAGGCCGTAGGCCGAGCGCACGGCCGACAGCACCGGCGTGTCACTGGCGCGCGCGGAAACCGCCTGCGAGCAGAAAAACAGCAGGTCCTGCGCCAGGCGGTCCGACACACCCGTGTCGCCTTTGGCCAGCGACGCGTACTGCATCAGGATGCGGGAAGCGGCGCGCTTGACATACAGGTCCGAGCCGAGCAGTTCATTGGCGACCGCTTCAAAGTAGGCCGCGGCTATTTTCCAGAAGATACGGGGCTGGCGATCGGCCTGCCGTGCGGCAAATCCAAGGCTGAGTTCCTTGAGGTTTTTAGCGGCCTGCGGCGCTTTGCCCTTCATGACCTGCAGCACCGACTGGTCCAGCACAGCGCGCGCGCTGTCATCGTAGTTGCGCGGTTCGGCCGTGGCCGGGAGTTCGGGCTCCAGCCAGCGCCATTCGAAAGGCCACAGGTCGGCGGGATGGATGCGGTCGGCGCGCACCAGTTCCTGCACGTCGCGGTACTGGGGAAACAGGGACACGGCCGAAACGCGTTTGTCGGCCAGCACGCCTTCGAGGTATTCGGTCAGGGCAAAGCTGGCCCGTTCAATCTTGCCGGCGGCGTCCTGGTTGCATTGCTCGGGCTGCTGCACAAACTTCTGCACTGCGGCTTCCATCGCGCGCAGCACCAGTGCGGGGCCGGCCAGGCCGACCATTTCGAGCGCGCCCACGGCCTGGTGCAGTTGCTGGCGGGCAATCCGCAGCTGGCTGGCATCGATGGCAGTGAGATCGGAACCACGGGCGGCTTCCGCGTCCCGCACGAAACGCTTGAGCGCCTTGGCAGCGCCGTCCAGCGACTTGCGAAGCTCGTCAAGCACCCATGCGAGGGGGCCTAGATCGTTGACCGCAAGATCGAGCTCGGCAGCGGTTGAGTTCGGGACGTTGGATTGCATAAATGGCGGGCCGGTTCAGGAATCGGTGTCAGAGGCTAAGGCGGCGGTCAGCGCACGACGGGCAAACTGGCATCAGGCGATCTTGAATCGGGACACCGACTGGCGAAGCTCTTCAGCCATGCGGGAAAGATCGCGCACCTGCTGCGCCGTGGAACGGGTACCTTCTCCGGTTTGCTCCGTCACCGCGAAAATGTGCTGGATGTTGCCGGCCACCACGTTGGCCGAAGCGGCTTCGCGTGAGGCGGAGTYGGAAATCTGCTCAATCAGGTCAGCGAGGCGTCGTGACACCTGGTCAATCTCGGTCAGCGCGGTACCCGCGTTATCGGACAGTTTGGCCCCYTCCACCACACCCTGCGTGGAGCGTTCCATAGCGGCCACGGCATCCTGCGTGTCGGTCTGAATGGCTTTCACCAGGGCCGAAATCTGGCGCGTCGCATCGGCGGAACGTTCAGCCAGTCGCTGCACCTCTTCCGCAACCACCGAGAAGCCTCGCCCGGCTTCACCGGCTGACGCCGCCTGGATGGCCGCGTTCAGCGCCAGCACGTTGGTCTGTTCGGTAATGTCCGAGATCAGCTCGGTAATTTCACCAATCTCCTGGGACGATTCGCCCAGCCGCTTGATCCGTTTCGAGGTTTCCTGGATCTGGTCACGGATGGAATTCATACCGCCGATGGCGTTCTGCACGGCCTGAAGGCCGGATTCGGCGGCGGTCAGCGATTGGCGCGCCACCTGGGAAGATTCCTGCGCCTGCGTGGACACCTCATTGATTCGGGACGCCATGTCGAGCACGGACTGGCCGGTTTCGCGAATCTCGCGCAGCTGCTCGGTGGACGCCGCCAGCAGTTCGGTGGAGGTGCTTTCCACCTGGGCCGTCGTTTGCGCAACCCGTGTAGCCGTGTTTTGCACGTTACCCACCAGCTGGCGCAACTCTTCCACCGTGTAGTTCACCGAGTCGGCAATAGCGCCGGTAATGTCCTCGGTCACGGTCGCTTCCTGCGTCAGATCGCCTTCAGCCACTGTCTGCAACTCATTCATCAAACGCAAAATGGCGGCCTGGTTAGCGTCGTTGACGCGCTTGGCGTCCTGTTCCTGGCCCTTCGCTTCCTGGCGCTGGGTTTCCGCAACCGCCTGGCGCTGCTGGCTGTCCAGCACCTGCAGACGGGCCAGGCCACCCGCGCAGAGCAGCGCAAGCGCGGCGGCGCCCGCCAGAATACCCAGCGAAACCACGCTCAGACCGGTTTGCGAGGACAGCTTACCCTGCAAATCTTCCAGGCCGCGGCGAAGCGGTTCGCTGTCGGCAATGATGGAGGATTGCGCTTCACGGGCGGACACCAGGCCCTGCAAGTTGCCCAGAATGGCGCCGGCCTGCACGCGGGTCTGTTCGTAGAGTGCCATCAGCGCCTCCAGGCGCTCACGGGTTTGTGGGTCCTTGGAGCCGGCCAGGCGCAGCTCGGGGCTGCCTTCCTGCAGGCCCTGGGCGATTTCCTTGAAGGAGTTCAAGTCCTTGCCCAGCAGGAACACGGCCTCGGGGCTCACGCCTTCCATGGTCAGGAATTCGTTGGCGGATTTACCGATACGCTGGGTCAACATCACCAGCTGGCCGGAGGCGGAAATTTCCGCCGGCGCCGCATTTTGCTGGAGCTTGAGTGAAGACACGGTTTCGGCGATTTCCAGCAAGTCCGAAGACTGGCGGTTAATCGTGCGCAGCGCGTTACCCACCTGGGTCAGAATGTTCTGCTGTCCCATCACGGTTTTGGCGTTCTTTTCGGCGCGCTCCATGAAAGGGGTCACCTTTTCCACATCGGGCTGCAGTTCCTCGCTCACCGGTGCCAGGCGCAGGCTGTCTTCGCCGGCCTTCAGGCCGCGCACGGTCTTGGCCAGCACGTCGGAGCTTTCGCGCACGTCGGGGAAAGCCTGGGCGCTGCCCACCAGCGCCTGCGACACCGATTTCGCCAGTCGCTGCGATTGCATCAGGGACTGGCCGGTCGCCGCCACCTGTTGAGCGATTTTGTCGGCCTGGCTCAGCGCCAGGAAGGTCACCGTACCCAGAACAATCACGAAAACAGCCAGGAAAAACACCAGAAACCGCTGGTGCTGACCCATGGTCTTGCGGCCCAGCATGGGCAGGTACAGGAGCTCGGGGTTGGCGACGGATACCGATTCTTCTGCCGACGCGATGCGGCTGGACCCGAAGGCATCGTCATTGCTGTCCGCACGCCGCACTGCCGCGGTCTGGAGGGAGGCTTCATCCATGGCGCCGGTTGCCAGCGGATCCGGCGTGCCGACGGAAGCCATGTCCATGCTGTCCTCGGGCTGGACGGACTTGGTTTTAAACAGCTTCTGGATATTTTCAATTACAGACATGGTGAGCCTTCCGGGGGGAAACAGTGTGCGCTATGCGCCTATCGTCAAAAAATGCGCTTGCTGGGCAAGCAACTGAAGGTTGATTTCCTGCCAGGTTGCACCGTTGAGGTCAACATACTGGTTGCCAAAGAAATCCGGCGCGTCGGGCGCTTTTTCGGAGAAATCGCTGAACGCGTCCTGGTTGCGCAGCCCGGAGAGCTTGTCGATCAGCAGCGCGCAGTTGACTTCCAGGGCGCTGTTGAGCGCCACGAGACGGGAGTCGGTCCGCGCGAGTTCATTTTTGGGAGGCGGCGCCTGGCCGCTCACGTAACTGGCGAGATCCACCACGCCAAACAGGCCGCCCCGCAAATTGGCAACCCCGGCGAACCAGTTTTGCGTGTACGGAACAGGCTGTGTGCTAACCCAGGGGAAAATTTCACCGGACTGGCTCAGCGGAAACAGGTACTTTTTCCCGCCCGCTTCCACGGCCAGCCAGGACGCGGCAACGCCTTGCGTACGCGCAATCTGCAACCTGTCGGCCAGCCGGGTTTGTAGTTCTCTAAGGGCTTGTCTATTCGCCATGCTTTGGTTTTACGCCGTAAATCAGCCGAGGGCCTTGATCTTGGCCATCAGCTCATCCGCATCCACCGGTTTGGTGATGTAGTCGCGGGCGCCCTGGCGCATGCCCCAGACCCGGTCAGTTTCCTGGTTCTTGCTGGTGCACATCATGATGGGAATATCGGAATACAGCGGGTCGCGCGTGATGGCACGCGTGAGCTGGAAGCCGTTCTGGCCCGGCATCACCACATCCATGAGGATCAGCTCGGGTTTGTCTTCTGCGAGGCGCCGGAACGCATCTTCCGCATTTTCAGCAGTTTTGACCGTGAAACCATTTTTGACCAGCAGATCGGTCAGAAACATCAATTCGGTTTTGGAGTCGTCAACTACCAGT
Organism: Polaromonas sp. P1_G2; assembly: GCF_056405515.1. NCBI lineage: Bacteria > Pseudomonadati > Pseudomonadota > Betaproteobacteria > Burkholderiales > Comamonadaceae > Polaromonas > Polaromonas sp. P1_G2. The sequence continues at coordinate 1,981 of NZ_JBFUBY010000001.1, read as the reverse complement.
ATTTTCTTGATTGCCATCACGCTACTCCTTGTTTGGCGCTGCCCAGTTCCTGAACGGTCTGCAGCAGCTGATCTTTGGTAAAAGGCTTGGTCAGGTAGTCTTGCGAGCCCACCATGCGACCGCGCGCCTTGTCGAAAACGCCGTCCTTGGAGGACAGCATCACAATGKGAACGTTAGAGAACTTCACATTGCGCTTGATAATGGCACAGGTTTGGTAGCCGTCGAGGCGCGGCATCAAGATGTCGCAAAAAATCAGATGGGGTTCGTAGTCGTTGACCTTGGAAAGGGCGTCGAACCCGTCCTCGGCCAGCAACACTTCATGCCCACCCTGCTTCAGAAATATCTCGGCGCTACGCCGGATGGTATTGCTGTCATCGATGACCAAAACCTTCAGTCCGGAACTGGGAATGYTCACTGCCTATGCTCCTCATGTTGCAGGCGCCGGCGGTTGGCGCCGGTCTGCGATTGTCCAGGCTGGTAGCCGGGCACTTAGATCTGAACCATTTCAAAGTCTTCCTTGCGCGCCCCGCATTCGGGGCAGGTCCAGTTCATGGGCACTTGGGCCCATGGCGTCCCGGGTGCAATGCCATGTTCGGGCGCGCCGGCAGCTTCGTCATAAATCCAGCCACAAATTAAACACATCCACGTCGTTGATTGAGTCACAGCTTAAGTTGCCTTCGAATAGAATGCAACAATTGTATCGAGGCGGCGTTGCTTATTCGCGTACAAGGCAAAATCGCAGCCTATGGCAAACCCCAAAACACCTCAACTGGACAGCCGACAGCTCCAAATCGAGGACACCGACGCATCACCGGCCTGCGTCATGACATTCAATGCCAACGACCCCAGCGGAGCTGGCGGATTGACAGCGGATATCGCCTCCATCACCTCGGCCGGCGCGCATGCGCTGGCGGTTGTAACAGGCGCCTATGTACGCGACACGGCCGAGATTTTCGACCACTTCGCCTTCGATGAAGAGGCTGTAACAGACCAGRCCCGCTCCGCGCTCGAAGACATGCCGGTCTCGGCCATCAAGGTCGGCTTCGTCGGCAGCCCCGAAAACATTTCCACCATCGCCGAAATCGCTTCGGATTATGCCGATGTCCCGCTGATCGCCTACATGCCCAACCTTTCCTGGTGGGAAGAAAGCGAGATCGACAGCTACCTGGACGCCTTTCGCGAATTGATGTTGCCGCAAACCACGGTGTTGGTCGGCAACCACAGCAGCCTGTGGCGCTGGTTGCTTCCCGACTGGCCCGGCGAGCGCAATCCCACCGCCCGCGACATCGCCAAAGCCGCCGCCGACCTGGGCGTGCCCTATACGCTGGTCACCGGCATCCCCATGCCCGAGCAGTTCATCGACAACGTGCTGGCCACGCCGCAGGCGGTGCTCTACAGCGAGCGATTCGAGCGATTCGAGGCGATCTTTGCCGGCGCCGGTGACACCCTGTCCGCCGCCCTCTGCGCCCTGCTCGCCAACGGCCACGACCTGCAGGCGGCCACCGCCGAGGCCCTGACCTTCCTGGACCACAGCCTGGACGCCGGCTTTCACCCCGGCATGGGCAACATCGTGCCGGACCGCCTGTTCTGGGCGCAGGCCGACGTCGACCCCGAGGACGAAGCCGGRGAAGAAGCGGGCGACACCAACGACGACGTCGAGCTGACGTCCAAACCCTCTCTTGACCTGCCCCCCAATGGAACAACCAAACACTAAGCCGCCCGCCGCTTCCCAGACCGCTTCCCAGACCGCCTCCCGCAACGACGCCCTCTTTGAACGCGCCAAAAAACTGATTCCCGGCGGGGTCAATTCCCCGGTCCGGGCCTTCAAGGCCGTGGGCGGCACACCGCGCTTCGTGCAGCGCGCGCAAGGCGCTTACTTCTGGGATGCCGACGGCAAGCGCTACATCGACTACATCGGCTCCTGGGGCCCCATGATCCTGGGCCACGGCCACCCGGCGGTGCTCGAGGCCGTGCAGAAGGC